>JAMOMO010000279.1 GCA_027067035.1 Desulfobulbaceae bacterium | reverse complement strand
CAGGCATCGTTGGTAATATTGACCAGCAGATTGGCTCCGGCATCTACCCATTTTCTGGAGATATCTCCAAAGATGGATTCGAAGCAGATTAATACTCCAATCCGGGCCGTCTTACAAGCGGGAGGATTATGAATCTCACCACGACTGAAATCGCCTACTGCCTCAACCAGAGGTGCGATAAAGGGCAGGTATTTTTTGAAGGGCACATATTCCCCGAAGGGAACCAGGTGACTTTTGGAACTGCGACCGACGACTGTCCCGTTTTCATCGAAAAAGACAGCGGAATTATAGTATCGCGGTTTCCCCGCCTTTCCTGCGTCTCTTTCCACCCAGGGTGCACCGGCCAGCAGCATCACCTTTTCAGTCTGCAACATCCGCTCAATGGGCGGCAGAAAGGGATGGTTCACCGGAAAAAACGGCATGGAGGTTTCAGGCCACACCAGGAGGTCCGGCCGCAGCTTTCCCTGAAGTATCATCAGCTTCCGGCTCTGTTCCACGTAATCCTGTACCGTTCTGCCAAGCCGCGATGCGCTCCACTTCTGTCCCTGGTCGACATTGCCCTGGACAATCCCGACACTGATTGATTCGGCATTCCGCACCCTGCGCTCCATATTCTCCCAGCGCCAGCCGGAATAGAAGCCGGTCACAAGACAGATCAGGCAGAGTGGACAGGCAAGACGAAAGCGACTGCCCCAGCTTATACCACGAGTAAAACAGAGGGCAAAAAAGGAGTTCATAAGCAGTACAAGAAAGCTGAGACCGGCAATTCCCCAGATATCGGCAGACTGGTAAAGCAGGGGGACCTCCGCCAGGCCGTACCCAAGATCCATCCAGGGAAATCCCGAGAAGAGAACGGAGCGAAGATAGTCAAGCCCCACCCAGAGTGCCGGGAGCAGAAACAGACAGACAGTGGGCGAAAAACAGCGGACAAAGAGACGGGAAACGGGCACAAAGAGCAGGACATAGCCCGTCATATACAGGGCAAGCAGCAGCAGGGCCGGCACTGACATGTAGAGCGGCAGCCCGCCGTAATGTCCCAGCACAAAGACGATCCAGTAGAGCTGCAGCAGAAAATGACCAAGACCGGTGAACAGTGCGCAAAGCAGTGCCTGTTTTTGATCCGTCTTGAAAATATAGACGAGAAAAGGCACACATGCCACACTCAGCAGGGGCCAGAAGCCGCCACCATAAAACATGGCCAGCCACAGCAGTCCCACGGTGAGTCCGCTCACCAGGAAGGTAAGGGAGAATGAGGATCGGCCTCTCATTCCCTTCCCTCTTTTTCATCAACAGGGAGGCGGGAGACACGGAGCAGATCAATCTGACGTTTGGATGCGTTGAGCACAGTGAAACGTAATCCCTTTGCCTCAACACTGTCCCCTGCAACCGCAAGACGCCCCAGCAGAAAGATCACAAAGCCGCCGATTGATTCATATGTTCCAGGCTCCATCTCAACCCCGAAATACTCCTCAATAACTTCAATATCCGCCTGGGCCTTGACCTGAACAGTGTCTTTGTCAATCTCCTGCAGCAGACTCCTGTCCACATCATACTCATCATCAATCTCCCCGACGATCTCTTCCAGTATATCCTCCAGGGTGACCAGACCCCGGACAGTACCGAACTCATCGGCCACCACTGCCATGTGGGTCTTCCGTTTCTGAAATATCCGCAGCAGATCAACAATGGGTTTTTCTTCAGAGATCAGCAGCGGCGGATTGAGATAATCGGCAAGTCTTTTGTCCTCAGTGGCACGGGCGCAGAGATGGAGCAGATCTTTGGCATGGATGATCCCCACGATATTGTCGGTATTTTCCTCATAGATGGGAATCCGGGTAAAGCCCTTGTCAATCACCATATCCACAAGCTCCCCCATCTCTGTGGTGAGCTCCGCACTGACAATCTCGGTGGATGGAGTCATCACCTCCCCTGCCAGAGTATCATGGAAATCAAAGATGGA
>JAMOMO010000278.1 GCA_027067035.1 Desulfobulbaceae bacterium | reverse complement strand
TTACGGTCTCACCGCCACCGTGGGTGCTGGCAAAGACCTGACCGGCACCACCAAGGAGGACGGTGCAGAGTATGAGAAAAATTTTCATTGTATTGGTATCCTATCGTTGATGTGGATTACGAAAGCAGCCTGTGTCCCGGCGTGTGAACAGGACTGAACCCGCAGGACTCAAGCGGCCCCTCTGTTGCATGATCTGCAGCAGAGGGTCCGCGTCAGGTCTGTTTCCTGGTTTTCTCTGTGGCTTACAGGCCGTAGAAAAGAGAGATTGTCGCCATCATGACTATCAGGTAGAGGATGGTCATTCCGGCACCGGCTCTGAAGTAATCTTTTGTCTTGTAGCCACCGGGACGCATGATCAGCGCATTCACCTGATGAGTCGGCAGGACAAAGGTGTTGGAGCAGGCTACCGCCACAACAAGCGCGGCAATACGCGGGTCAGCTCCTGCTGCACCTGCCATGTTCATGGCAAGTGGTACCATGAGCACGGTTGCACCAACGTTGGATGCAACCAGGGTGAAAAATGAGGTGAGGATCGCGATTACAGAGAGAAGGATCAGAGGTGATACGTTTCCTAGCCCGCCCATGATCGTTTCCGCAATGAGCTTTGCAGCCCCCGTTTTTTCAAAGGCAATGCCCAGTGGAATGAGGCCGCCAAGAAGGAAAACAGTCATCCAGTCGACGGATTCATAGGCTTCATCAATGGAGAGAACCTTGGTGAGGACCATGAACATGGCTCCTGCAAGCAGGGCAATGGAAAGCTGTACATGAAACCCGAGAATCATTGTGAGGGCCAGTACGAGACCACCAACGGCAAATTTAACCTTGTCGGTTCTGAGGATTTCACCCTGTACCTCTTCGGTGAGGGCCAGGTCCGAGCGGTCTTTCAGGTAATGGAATTTTTCCCAGGGACCCTGAAGCAGCAGTGCATCACCGGCACGAAGGGGCATGGTGGAAATGTCACCAACATAGGTACGATCCTCACGGAAGATGGCCAGTGGAGTAACGCCGTTTTTCTTGCGGAAAGAGAAGGAACGCAGTGCCTGGCCAACAAGTTCGGAGCGGGGAGTGATGATCGCCTCCATGATTCCGGCGTTGTTTGGAGAAAAGCTTTCTGCAAAGACTTCAAGGTCTGCTTTCAGCTCCCAGCCAAATGACTGTACCATTTTGGCAACGAGGTCTGGAGGTCCTTCTACGATAATGGTGTCTCCACCCTGTACCGAGTCGGAAAAGTCGGGAGTTGCAATGGTTGTCCCGCCTTTGGTTGAGATGCCGAGGATGGTCGTGAAGAAAATAGGTCTGATATCAAGCTCTTCAAGGCTCTGTGGACCGGCAAAGGATTCGGGGATGCTGATCTCGAAAAGGTTGCCGATGTCATGATAGGTTCTTTCAAGCTCTTTGGACATTGGTCCGCTACCGGCTTCGTCGCCCTGTCCTGAAGGAAGGATGAAGCGGCCGAAGAGTACAAAGTAGACAAGTGCTGCGGCAATGAGGGCCAGGCCGATAGGGGTTACCGAGAAGAGTCCGAAGGGCTCGACATTGGGATCAGAGATCTTCATCACATCATTCATAAGAATAAGGGGACTTGATCCGATCAGGGTTATACAGCCACCGATGATGGCACAGAAACCCATGGGCATGAGTATTCTTGATACAGGGATGTTGGTCTGGCGGCAGATACGTTTTGCAGCAGGCATGAAGAGAGCGGCAGCACCGATGTTCTGCATGAAACTGGAGATGAATGCCACTGTACCGGAGATGAGGATCATGATTCTGCTTTCGCTCTTTCCTGCAAACTTGAGGAGTACCCGGGCAAGTGAGTTCATTGCTCCGGTCTTATCAAGCCCGGCGCCAATTATAATAACCGCAATGATCGATACAACAGCATTACTGGAAAGTCCGCTGATGGCTTCTTTCGGGGTAACCAGTCCCAGTAATGGGAGTATGATCATCATAATGATGCCGACCACGTCGACACGCACCCATTCAAATATAAAGAGTAAGATTGCCAGGACGAGAACCGCCATGACAAGTATAATTGGTAAAGTCATCGTTTGTGTTTCCTTGTTTTGTTTGTAATTAATAAATAAAAAATGTCTGTTGGAGATGGGTGCTTACGAGAGGGGCTGCTTCGGGGGACCGGTAGCATAATGGAACCCCGGCCGTGAGGCGGGGTGAATTCGTTCACCTCTGTATAGTGTCACTCGTATCTCCTTCATTTTCTTCTCCCAAAATAGATGGTCCGGGCTGCGATTTTCAGGCCGGATACTGAAATCTTTCTCTGGATCAATTTGTATAACGCGGACAAATTTTGAACTTGTTGTGCAACCCGTATGCCGTTTTTTGTTTAAATAGGTGAAGATTGCAGTTCGCCTCTTTTTATGACAGCATGAAGTGAAGAGGGGAGAAGAAACTTTGGTAGCAATGTACTGCTGTTGCAGGATGTAACAGATGGAGAGATTCTTCAAAAGAAGTGAACGAAGAATGGCTGCGACAAAAAAATGAATAAAATAAAAGGGTAATCATTACTCTGTTCAGGGGCTTTGTTTCACAATGCAACGTTTCATGTTGCAACAATGTTTCATTTGTGCAACACTGTTGGCGGTGGATGGGGGGTGGGTTGCCAATGTGGGTAAAGTGCCTGACTGTGCTGCTGAAGCATCATGTTTGCAATGATCAAAGTAAATATTTAAATGCTTGGCCTTAAATTTGCTTGATTGGCCAGAAAACAAATATTTATTCCTGAATCCGTGCAGCAGAGTGAAGGGGAAAATGGGTCTGCTCCGAGCTGAATATCGATACAATGAAGAGCAGTATGCTCTCTTTTACAGGTTTTTCGCCACGGATTCAGGTGTTTGATGGAAAAAATGTTTTCCAGAGCTGTTTTCCGGATAGCAGAACAGCAGTGAATGATATGAAATGATCAGCGACTGACCCTCAGTTGTTGTATCTGTATATATAAAGGAAGCGTCATGATAGCATTAAATCTCCGACAGAAGATGATAGGGTGTTTCTGCCTGCATCTCCTGTTTTATATTATTCTTGGCGCCATCTTTCTTAAAGATTTTGATATGTTTAATGATGATGTTACTCTGCTTATAAATGCGGGTAATCTCAGTAATATCTGTCTTGAGATACGGCGCTATGAGAAAAACTACATCATTCGTCACGATGACGATGATTTTACCAAGGTCATCGAATATATAGACAAGGCGCAGCGGGCGGTGCCGAAAGTTGTGGAAGAACTGAAGATCATGCAGCAGCCGACGCATCTTGAGGATCTTACCGCGAAACTGTCCGCCTATGAGGAGAGTTTTATTGCCCTGAAGGAGGAGTGTGAGTCCGAAGGCGGCATCAGTGGCTGCCCGCAGCGTGATGTGGTCAGGAGGCTTGGTCAGGGGCTGGTGAAAATCAGTGAGGATCTGGTTCATTTTGAGCAGATGAAAATGGAGGATTTTATTGCGACATTCAAGGCAGGTCTTGTGAAGGCTGCCGTGTTTTTAGTGTTGCTCTCCGTCTTCACCATTGCTCTTCTCTATAATTCCATTATCAAGCCGTTGAAGAAAGTGGAAAACACGGCAATTGAAATTGCCAATGGAACATTTTCACACATACCCGTTGATGAGAAAAAGGGTGAGGTCCGCAGTGTCCTGCGAGCGTTCAACAAAATGGTGACCGATCTGGAAGAACAGCAGGAGCAACTCTTTCAGGCAAAAAAACTTTCTTCAATAGGGACACTTGCATCGGGTACAGCACATCAGATAAATAACCCTCTGAATAATATAGCGACCTCATGTCAGCTGGCCCTGACCGAAGTAGATCCTGAAAAGGAACCACTGCTGGCCAAAATGCTTGAGACCATTAATCAGGAGACAGAACGTGCCGGTGAGATCGTGCGCGGTCTTCTTGAGTTTTCAAGGGCACAGACCTTTTCACTGCAGCCGTATCCTCTCACGGCAGTAATCGACAAGGTACGACTGCTTGTAGCCTGTGAGATTCCGTCGGGAATCACTCTTGAGACTGATATCCCCCGTGATATAATACTTTTCATCGATGTTCAGAAGCTGGTGGAGGCATTGCTCAACCTCTGTATCAATGCGGTACAGGCCATTCCGAAACCGCCTGGTACGGTGCTGATAAAAGCGGAGCAGGATGAGGGCGGGACCCATGCTGTTATCACTGTATCCGATACAGGCATCGGTATAGAGAAGGAAAATCTTCAGAAAATATTTGATCCATTTTTCACGACAAAGAATGCCGGTAACGGAACAGGGCTCGGGCTCGCAGTGGTCTACGGTATTATAAAGAAACAGAACGGCCAGATCCGTGTGGATTCGGAGAAGGGCAAGGGTACATGTTTTACGATAACCCTGCCGTTGAACCGGAATTTTGAACTGGGAAATAGTTCCAGCAAGAGTTAGCTGATCAGGAAGAAAAATGTCAGATACAAGTACTATTTCCATCCTGTTAGTTGATGATGAAGTGATAAACCTTCAGAATGTCGGTCATTTCCTCGACCATCAAGGCTTTCAGGTCACCACTGCCGCCAGTGGTAACGAGGCCATCAGTATCATGCAGCATTCTCATTTTGATCTGGTGATTACAGATCTGAAGATGGGAGATGTGGATGGTGTTCAGGTAATGAAGACCGCCAAGGAGCTTCATCCGGAAATAGAGGTTATCATTGTAACCGGCTATGCCACAGTGAATTCAGCTGTCAATGCCATGGCAGAAGGTGCGTTCTATTATCTCCCCAAACCCATCAGACTCAAAGAGCTTCATGTCCTGGTACTGCGAGCCACGGAAAAGATGATGCTGCGTCGTGAGATCAGTCGTCTCAAACAGCGTATCAAGGCCCAGCATGGAACAACCCAGTTTATCGGTCAGAATCCTGAGATACTGAAACTGAAAGACTCCATTGCCCATTTTGCACAGCTTGACTGTAATATCCTGATAACCGGAGAGACGGGTACAGGGAAGGAGCTTGTGGCTCGCACTATTTATGAGTTGAGCCCCAGGGCAGATAAGCGCTTTCTCCCGATAAACTGCGGTGCCATGACCGAAGACCTTATGATTAATGAGCTGTTCGGGCATGAAAAAGATGCTTACACAGATGCGGGTGCGATGCGCAGCGGACTTCTCGAATCAGCATCAGGCGGCGTGGTGCTCTTTGATGAAATAGGGGAAATGCCGCTGACAATGCAGGTGAAACTGCTCCGGGTTCTTCAGGAGAAAAAGATCATCAGGGTGGGTGGAACCAAGGAGATTCCCATAGATGTCAGGCTCCTGGCAGCCACAAACAGGGATCTCAAGGAGGATGTGAAGAAGGGCAGCTTCCGTCAGGACCTGTATTACCGGCTGAACGTGGTGAATCTTCATATTCCTCCACTTCGTGAGCGGATGGATGATGTGCCGCTGCTGGTCAATTATTTTCTGGCAAAATTTTCCCTTCCCGGTGGCAGGACGAAAAATATGTCTGAGGAAGCCTTGCGCAGGCTGGAAAATTATGATTTTCCAGGCAATGCCCGGGAGCTTGAGAATATCATAGAACGGTCGCTGGCTCTTTGCGATGACAAAGAGATTCAGCCCCATCACCTTCCACCGGACCTGCACAGTCATCCTGATTTCACCATACCCAATCTCCAGCCCGCCGACCCGAGAAAGAGTCTTGAGGAAAACCAGCGGGAATATATCCTGTCAGTATTAAAAAGTGTTGACGGGAACAAGACCCAGGCGGCAAAGATAATCGGGATTGACCGGGTGTCACTGTGGAGAAAACTAAAGAAGTACAAGCAAAAAGGGATAGACGTTTCCTGAAGATACCTGCAGTGTCAGCGTGTTTTAACCAGACTTACTGCTGGCTGTCCCGTTGTAATTCCTGTTTAACCACCTTGCCGAGCTGTTCCAGGGAGTATGGTTTCTTGATAAATTTCCCGTGACTGAGTTTGAGTGTGGCTTTTACCGCGTCATCCTCTGAAAAGCCACTGACAATGACAGCCTTCTGTTCTGGATGTATTTTGAGGATGTTTTTGTATGTCTGCAGTCCGTTCATTCCGGGATCCATCAGCATATCCAGAATAACAAGATCCACACTGTGGTCATTCAGGTAGAGAATGGCACTCTCGCCGGATTCTTTCGTGATGACGTCATAGCCCAGGCTGGTCAGTATTCTTTTTCCGATATCCCGCTGGACTTTTTCATCATCAATGACCAGAATTGTCCCTTTCCCATGAAGGTTTTCAGCCTTCAGTTCCTGTTCAGACTGCTGTTCTTCACTGGTGGCCGGGAGGTATGCGGTGAATGTTGTACCGTTATCACTGCTCTGAACGTGTACTGTTCCCTCGTGGTCCTGCAGGGTGTTCCAGACAACCGCCAGTCCAAGTCCGGTCCCGCTTCGGCCCATTACTTTTTTGGTGTAAAAGGGTTCGAAAATGTGCTGCAGAATATCGGCCGGGATTCCTGAACCGTCATCTGCAACCTGAAAGGTCACATAATTCCCCTTTTTCAGCATCTTTTCTGTGGTGCCGTGGCTGTTGACCTGCAGTGCTCCTGTGGAGATTGTGATAGTTCCGGATTCCGTTATGGATTCAAATGCATTGTTGACCAGATTCATTAATACTTTCTGGATGTGTACGGTGGAGCAGAGGCAGTTTGGCAGATTTTCCTCAAACCTGGTGTGAACATGGGTCCTGGGGTAGAGTGAGAGGAGCTTTTTGTGTTCCGGAGATTGGAGATATGTCTGTATCAATGTGTTGATTGAGACGATTTCTTTCTGACAGGCCACCCCTCTGGCAACGGTCAGGAGGTCGGCAACCACAGCTGCGGCCCGTTTCCCTGATTCAAGTATTTCTTCGATGGGCTCCCGAAGTTTGCTGTCAGGCGGCAATTCAAGCAGCAGGATTTCCGGATAGCTGATGATACCTGAGAGAATATTGTTCAGATCGTGAGCCACACCGCCTGCCATAAGTCCGATGGACTCCATCTTCTGGTGCCTGATAAGCTGTTGCTGGATCCTGTTGCGTTCTTCTTCTGCCTGTCGCCGTTCCTTCATTTCATGTTTGATCTTTTCATTGGCCTGTAGCAGTTGTGAGGTTCGTTCCTTTACCCTCTGTTCGAGAAGGTCATGGGACTGATTGACCTTTTCACGTTCTATTTCCAGAAGGTTTTTCAGGAAGAAGTCGCGGCGGGTATAGTGTTCAATGATGTAACTTGCACTCATTCCAATGAAGTTTGCTGCAATAAAGAAAAAGTTGTTGTTGATGAGGATGGTGTGAGCTGTATCGGCAAAGAAGATGGCAACGATGTTGTAAAATAGTACCAGTGACCAGAATGTTATTGATGCCCATATAAAGCGGAGTTTTACAACGGTATAGCCCATCATGAAAACAAGAATTAATCCGGCGAAGTAAGAGAAGTTGATGGATGGCGGAATGGACACTATCATCACGATTATACCAGCTCCCCCGACAAGGCCTAACATGGAGATGAGCGGCTGCATCAGTTTCTGGAAGACAGGGGTGAATGACAGCAGGAAAATTCCAACGGCAAATGGACAGAAAATCGCATAGCGGATCATCCAGAACAGTGCTGTACACTCCGGACTGAGGTGGGCATCGAGGAGGCCGAAAGCAGCATACAGCAGGGTTGCAAAGACACAGGAAAAACGGAAGATGGCCAGTGAACGGGAAAAGTAGTCTTTGAGAAAAGGGGATTCCAGGGAGCTGTGCTCATCGCGGAAGGCAAGAGTCACCGGATGCAGATGCATCTTTTCGGTTTTCTCGATAGCGGAATGGGCATGATTCAATGGCATAGCTGTCCTGTGATGAAAAAAAAGTCAGGTCCGGTTTTTCTGAAAAGCGGGGAGGTGCTGGCAGTAAAGAGCACAATAACCCATTTTATTTAACTTTATTAGTTCCACTGGAGAAAGTCAAATTGAGGATCTGGCGGTTTTTATGGTATGATACAAGATGGATAAAGGGGAGCTGAAGGCAGTCAAAATCGGGTTTTCCGGAGGCGTTTATGAAGGGGATTTGGATTTTTCTTTTCAGTCTGTTACCAGGGCTTGTACTGGTGGAAAGTGGCAGTGCCATAGAGGTTCAGTGGATTTATGAAGATGGTGGAGACTCTTCCTGGGGAGTGATTCTCTGTCATGGCAGGGGCGGTGATCCCGAGTCCTATGTGGTTGATCCTCTTCGTCTTGAATTGAACGAACTGCTCGGGGTTCACACCCTTTCTCTGCAGATGCCCGGTGGGCGCAAAGAGCTTCCTGACTATAAAGATGATTTTCCTGAAGCCCATATGCGCATTGAAAAGGCCATTGAGTATCTCCGGGGCAGGGGGGTCCGTTCCTTTGTGCTCATCGGCCACAGCCTCGGCTCCCGAATGGCCACCAGCTATCTTGCCGCAAACCCGTCATCTCCGATTACGTTGTTTGTGGGGGTGGGAATGCTCAATAATGGGGAACCGCCATTGAACTGTCTTGAGAATCTACGGGATGTGCGCATTCCTGTGCTGGATATATGGGGAACGGCCGGCAGAGCCGGTGATAACAATTATGGGCTTGAGCGCAGAGTACTGCGTTCTTCGCGCTATCAGCAGCATGCCGTTGCAGGTGGAGACCATGCCCTGTCCGATCATGAAGACGAACTGGTGCAGGTGGTTGCAGACTGGCTGAGCAGCAATAATTAGCTTTTTTTGCCAAGCCCGAAGATGTTGCTGGCTTTTTTTGGGTTACTTTTTGTCTTTGCAGGTGCCGCCGGACGTTTCTGCTGTTTCCCCTGACGGCGCGGGCCGGCTTTTTTGCGGGCTTTCTGAGACGGTTTACGGGGACGGCCCTGTTTTTTCTGCGGCTCCTCTCCTGTTGCCTCCATTGCATAGCCTTCAACACTGATTCGCTGGATGGTTTTTCCCTGCAGGCGTTCAATGGCTTTCACCATGGCCTGATCATCGTAGCACATAAAGCTTAAGGCACGTCCACTTCGCTCCGCCCGCCCTGTACGTCCGATACGATGAGTGTAGGCTTCGGCAGTTGATGGAAGGTCAAAATTTATTACCTGGGCCACTCGCGAGACATCAATACCCCGGGCGGCAATATCTGTTGCCACAAGGACACTGAACTTCCCGTCACGAAACCCGTTCATGGCGTTCTGACGCTGATTCTGGGACATGTTTCCCTGGAGAGCGGTTGCGGAAATTTTGACCTTGTCCAGTTTTCTGGCGAGGTTTTTGGCGCCGTATTTGGTGCGGGTAAAGACCAGGGTTGATCCGTCAACCGGTTCTGTTTGTAGCAGGTGGAGAAGAAGCGCGGATTTTTGTCTCTTGGAGACCGGGTATACCGCCTGGGTAATCAGGTCCAGGGGCTGTTCCAGCTTTATACTGATCTCTTTTGGATTGGTGAGGGTTTCATCAGCCAGTTTACGGATATCAGCGGGCATGGTGGCGGAAAAGAGCAGGGTTTGACGTTTGCGCGGCAGGTGTTTGAGGATA
>JAMOMO010000277.1 GCA_027067035.1 Desulfobulbaceae bacterium | reverse complement strand
GGTCGATGCAGGTGTAAAACCATTTTCAAAGGCCGTGGCATAGAGCAGCGGCTTAAAGAGAGATCCTGCAGAACGCCTTGCCTGGGTTGCACGGTCAAAGGCACTGTTGTTAAAATCACGCCCTCCGAGCAGTGCCCGTACCCTGCCGTTGCAGGCATCAATGGAGAGAACGGCTCCCTGCACCTCTCTGTTCCCTGGAAAGGCGTTTTCAAGGCCTTTGCGCAGGGCCAGGGCGGCACGGTGCTGCTCCCTTTGGTCCAGGGTGGTCAGTACCCGTACCCCTGCCCTTCTCAACGGCTGTCCAAGTATCCTTTCCGCCTGTTTTTTCACCAGCTGCAGAAAATAGCCGTTCTCCCCGCGCTGCTGCCGTGAGCGGTGCCGGAGTTGCACTGGCCTGGAGTAGGCCACACGGGCGGCATCTTTTGTGACATACCCGTCAGCTGCCATGCGGTTGAGCACATAACGCTGCCTTTTCAGGGCTGCTTTCAGGTTTTTATGGGGCGAATACCGGCTCGGTGCCTGGGGCAGACCGGCCAGAAGAGCTGCCTCACCAAGGCTCAGATCACGGCAGGATTTCCCGAAATATTCCTGGGACGCAGCCTCCACACCATAGGTGCCGCTGCCGAGATATATCTGATTGAGGTATATGTGGAGTATCTCATTTTTACTCAGCAGGGTGTCAATTCTCCAGGCAAGAATTGCCTCCTTGAATTTCCGCAGAAATGTCTTTTCCGGAGTGAGCAGGAGAGAGCGGGCCACCTGCTGGGTAATGGTTGAACCACCCTGAGCCCGTCTGCCGCTCTTTACGTTATTCACAGCAGCACGAAAGACCGACCAGAAATCAAGACCTGGATGTTCATAAAAACGTCCATCTTCCGCGGCCACAAAGGCATGGGGAAGATACGATGCCATTTCAGACAGGGGAACAACGGTTCTGTTTTCAACAAATATCCGTTCAATCACCCGACCATCACGATCAAGAATCACCGAAGCCTGCGCAGGTTGATACTCTGCAATACTTCTGATATCTGGCACCTTCAGCATGGAGAGGATGAGGAGCAGACCACCGATAAAGAGGCTCAGGCTGAGCCCTATGACAAAGAGAAAGCAGATTATATGCTTTTCATTGCAGGGCTTTTTATAGACCCGCTTTTTTTTTACGGCCTTGCGGGCTGTCTTTTTTTTGGGAGGGGCCATCAGGAGTCAGAGGGAAGACGGAAGGGATGAGAACTGTTCATACATGGAGAAAACAGCAAATCCGGCTGCCACCCTCCGTTTTCAGGGAGGGTGGAGCCGGCAAAAACTCAACCAAAGACCCCTTTCAGGAAGAAAAAGAAGGCCATGGCCATCACCGCACCGGCAGGGAGGGTGACGATCCAGGAAATGATGATGTTCATGACAACCCGGAGGTCAAGGGCGCCGATACCGCGGGCAAGCCCGACACCAAGCACTGAGCCGACCAGGATATGCGTTGTTGATACCGGGAGCCCGGTGCGGGAAGCCAGAACCACGGTACTTGCGGCAGCGAGTTCTGCGCAGAAGCCTCGTGACGGGGTGAGTTCTGTTATCTTGGTCCCAACGGTGAGCATTACCTTATAACCAAGGGTGACCAGACCAAGAACAATACCACTTCCACCAACCACTAAAATCCAGACCGGCATTTCAGAGGACTGCATCACTTCACCACCAGACGTTACAATACTGATGACAGCCGCCAGAGGACCAATACCGTTTGCCACATCATTGGAGCCATGGGCAAAGGCCATGGAACAGGCGGTGAAAAGCATCATGGGCGTAAAGACCTTTTCCACACTGGCAAAATGGAAATCCTGATCCGCCTCCGGATCCTCTTCCACCCTGCGAATAAAAAAGATTCCCACGGCAGCAGTCATGAGACCGATGACAATGGCCAGCCCAAAACTCTGCACTGCGGTGAGCTCGATGTTAAGGTGTTTCAATCCTTTGA
>JAMOMO010000276.1 GCA_027067035.1 Desulfobulbaceae bacterium | reverse complement strand
CAATGGCCAGCGGAGCCCCGAAGATATCTCCAACCATCCAGGAGTAATTTGACCAGTTTGTCCCGAATTCAAACTCAAGGATAATTCCTGTGGCAACACCAATGGCAAAGTTAATACCGAAAAGGGTCATCCAGAAACGGGTAATCTTTCGCCACTCTTCATTGCCGGTCTTGAGATAGATGGTCTCGTAAAAGGCGCAGAGAAATGACAGTCCAAGTGTCAGGGGTACAAAAATCCAGTGATACATGGCCGTGAACGCAAACTGCGCCCTGGACCAGTTCACCAGACTGGGGTCCACATCAATCATATTTTCCTCCTCAGGTTACTTTATACTTTGGGCCGGTTGCCTGGTAATCTGTTCAAGCACATACCCTGCCCGTTCTTCATCTGTTGCAAAATTATTATTGAGATAGTTGGGGAAAAAGAAGAGTTTCAAGACGGCAAACATCACAATCAGTTTAATGATGATGATCTTCCACAGTGTCCTGCCTACGGTCATCTGCCTGAAGCCATCGCGATAAAAGCTAAAAACCCGACTGCTTAACTCCAACATCATCGCCCCCTTTTGCTGCAGTGTTTGTCACGATACCACAAAATAATCGCTCCTTTAATTATGCACAGGGAAAACAGGAATACAAGACTCACTTGTGGATAAGTCTGCAAGATTCACCTTTGCCAGCGTTTCCCGCAGCTGATTCCTCGCCTCTTCCCACACCTTGTGAACACTGCACTGCCTGCTCACCTTGCATGTTCGCGGGCGACCGACACAGTCATTGAGAAATATCTCACCAATCATCACCTCGACGACCTCAAGCAGAGAGATTTCCTCAGGGTTTTTCAGCATACTGTAGCCCCCCTTGGGACCCTGCTTTATGGCAATCATCCCGGCCCTGGCAAGATCCTGGGCTATTTTTGCCAGAAAATGGGCAGGGATGTCTGCGCGCTCAGCTATTTCCTGCTTGGAAACCTGAATTCCCTTCCCCTTGTGGGCCAGATAAACCATACATCTGACCGCATACTCTCCGGCTCGTGTCAATCTCATGTTAGACCCAACGAATAAAAGATAAATAAGATACTTAATGTCCTATATACATCACTCAGATTTACCGTCAACAGTTTTTTTTGATTTTTTTCCGCTTAAACGCTTATAACTTTGGAGGATTCAGATAATGCAGCCCATCTTTTCCTATCCCATACATAGAGAAACAGGGCAACAGAGCAGCACAGCAACAGAGTAAAAAAAGATGATTTACGGCATTTTTTATCCGGAAACAGAAACAAAGAGTTGCTGCCGGGAAATCAATCTGCCATAACAGCCATTGGCAGATTTGCGTCACGGACTCAGAGGAACGATAAAAAGCCGGCAGCCGCCCTCACATCTGCAGCATGTCAAGGAGCTCGGCCCGCTCTTCCAGCCGCTGGGTAAAGCGGTCCTTCATGATATCCAGAACTTTCTCATCGGAAATGAGTTTTGTTTCCGCCCCGCAACGCAGCAGAAGTGCCAGCAGAACCGCCTCCTGCTCCTCAGCACCATCCTCTGCCCTGTTCACCAGCACCCACCTGCTCAGGAGATTGCCGAGAATCAGGATTTGAGACGACAGCTCACACCCGGCAATAGCATCATAACTGTGGTGGTCCAGTACCATTTTCACCAGCTGTGGAGGAAACATCCAGCGATAGAGAAGCTGGGAACCCAGTTCATGGTGGCCATACCCCAGCAGTTCAAGCTCAACATCCAGGCCACTTGACTCAACCAGTCTGCCGTAATGTTCCAGATCTTCGATCTCTTTGAGAAATTTCTGCACAATGACCAGCTTGCCGATATCATGCAGCATGCCCCCGAGAAAATAGACAGAGCCTCCGGCACCGCACTGCTCGGCAACACACTCCGTGGCCAGAGCACATTCAAGGGAATGCCTCCAGACACCGGTCATCAGAGCCTTCTGCCTCCCTTCCGGCACTTTGAATGCCTGAAACATCACCTGGGAGAGTACCAGAGACTGCACCTCGGTCTTGCCGAGAAGTATCAGGGCATGACGCAGGGAGATGACCTGGCGCCTGAGTCCGTAAAAGGCGGAATTGGCCAGTTTCAAAACCGCAGTGACCAGAGAGACATCCCCCTGCAGTACGGATTCAAGATCCACTGCCACTGTATCAGGATCAGCGACCATATCCATAATCCTCATGGCAACAGCGGGCAGAGGCGCAAAATCATTTACACAGGCTGAAATACGCTTGTGCAGGGCAAAGGGTTGGCAGTTCGCCTTCTGCAGCATCAGTCATCCTCTTCTTTTGAAAAAAAGTCGTAGTTTTCCAGGGTCGTCATCAGCATATCGACCAGAAACGGATCAAACTGTGTCCCGGAACATCTCCTCAACTCCTCTTCCACCTCCTCCCGGCTCTTCCCTTTTTTCTCGGCGGCAGGTGTCACCATCGCCACAAAAGAATCCACCAAGGTAAAAATCCGTGCTGCCATGGGAATTTCGTTTCCCTTGAGGCCATCCGGATAGCCGGTGCCGTCATAATGTTCATGATGGGAGTAGAGAATAATCCTCTCTGAGGCAAAAAAATCAAACATGGTGGTCAGTTCCCGCAGCATGAGCGGCTGATCAAACAGCATCTCCTCCTGTTCCTCATTCAACGGCCCTTCGGTTTTCACCGATGAATCATGAATATAACAGCGGAACAGGTCATGGAGCTTTATGGCACGTCGGAACGAATGGATCAGCTGGTCCGGCAGGTTGAGTTTTTTTGCGAGCTCATCGAGAACATTGATAAAAAAAGTGTTCCTGTCCGCAAAAATTTCATACTCCCGGGTCTGTGCATGGACCATGGCCTCGAAAGAGGCAAGGGTCATGGCCCGGGCCTTCTCGATGGTTGCATTGAGATGATTCTGCTGAGTTGAGCCGATGACATCGCAGATATGATCATCCCCGCCTCTGCCCCCCCGCGGTGTCTGATAATGACACACCCTGTTTCTTCCTTCCGCCTTGGCCTGGTACAGAGCGTTATCAACATAATCCATTATAACACCGGAGGAATCCGTCTCCTCTCCAAAACCGGAGTATGCACCGATGGATACCCGCACATATCTCTCATAACTGTCCTTGGCAAAAATGGTGGCAGCCACCTTCTTTCTGATTTTCTCGGCAACAACTTCCGCCTGTTTTCTATCTATATTGGGAAGTATGACCAGAAACTCCTCGCCGCCATAACGGCCGAATATGTCAGACTCACGTATACTGTCTTCAACCCTTCTGGCAAATTCCTTCAGGACAAAATCACCAAAGGGATGTCCACAGCTGTCATTGACATCTTTGAAAAAATCAAGATCAAGGAGAAAAACGGACAGCGGACTGTTGTACCGCCTGGCATAGGAGACTGCCCGGGCCAGTTGTTCAAGGAGATAATTATGATTATAGAGACCGGTGAGGCTGTCCCGGATGGCCCGTTCCTCAAGCTTCAGATTCTGCTTCTGGATGGTGGCAGTGGCAAAAGCCAGCTGCCGCTGCCTGGCATCAAGCTCAAGAAAAACCTTGACCTTTGCCAGCAGAATTGCGGGCTTCACAGGCTTATGAAGGAAGTCCACCCCGCCGGAGGCATAGCCCTGCTCCAGCAGTTCACTGACATACCTGGACTCGGCCTGGAAAATAATGGGCACATACCAGGTCTTTTCATTGTTATCCAGGGCAACAGCTGTGGCAAACGCTTCGGGATTTGACGGATCCACTGCCAGGAGAATGAGGGCAAAATCGTAAAGAATGACCAGCTCAGAGACCTCCCGGGTGCTTTCCGTCACAACCACATTCACATCGAGATCCTTCAGAACATCCCGCACGCTTGCCTGGTTGACAGGGTCTGCATCAACAAGCAATATTGATTGTTTTTGATCGTCGCTCATAGACTTGGTATCACAGCTCAACAGAACTGATTCTTTTCAGAAAATTCCCCTTCTCTCCCTCTGCCGGATTACTTCCTCTTCACCAGATTATAGCATATCAAAATTTTATTCAGTATCCCAATTTTAATTGCAAATGCTTCCCGACGGCCACAAAACATGAGCGCATATCCATCAAATATCCCGGCATCATCTGCAATCTGCATCAATGCACAGACATGCGCCACTCATTCTCAAGAGGACGCCTGCAGCAGGATATCCGCCGGAAAGTTTCCCTTGACTTTGTTTCAAACCATACGGTATACATCAATGTAATATTGTTACCCGTTGGTGCCATTTTTCGTTTTTACCGTTTCTTCCAGCATCATTATAAAGGGATAGCGAGGATAACAAGTGACAACAAACAGCAGGACCATATGAAAGACAACAGCAGCCGATACCCCCTTGAGCCGACGAAGAAACTGGACTTTCACGCACGCCTTGGAAACACCATTCTTGAAGTCTTTTCAAAATCTGATTTCCATGCCGTCGGCATCAGAGATATCGCAAAAAAAGCAGGGGTCAGTTTTGCCACAATATATAAGCACTACGGCAACAAGGAACAGCTGGTCTTTGCCTTTGTGGATATCTGGATGGGAAGACTCACCGACCGGATCATCGACCACCTCCAGGGCATGGCTGATCTGAAAGAAAAACTCAGAAAAATCTTCTGGCTGCAGCTCGATTACTATGAGAAGCATAATGAATTTGCAAAAATTATTTTCCTCACCCTCCCCATGAAAACATGGATGAGTGATGAAAGTTTTGAGCAGCGCAGAATGTTCAACCTTCTCATGGATGTCCTGCGTCAGGGACAGGAGGAGGGAACCCTGAACCCGGAGATCGATACTCGAATTCTCCTTGATTTCATGCTCGGTTTTGTCCAGCGAAGTTTTATCATGTGGGTACAAAGGGGACAGAAAGACAGCCTTTCCGGCCAGACGGATCTTATGTTTGAAATGATATGGCGCGGCATCGTAACCCCTGACAAATAATTCAGAATCCTCAAACAGCATACTCTTGCCAGCAAACAAATACATATTTTCACACAGCAACTTTTAGAGAGGGAGACCATGGGACAATTCGACACCTTATTTCAACAGAGCATAGAGCAGCCTGAAGAGTTCTGGGCAAAAGCGGCAGACGGCATCGACTGGATCAAAAAATGGGACAAGGTTCTCGATGCCTCCAACCCTCCTTTCTACCGCTGGTTCAGTGGAGCTGAGCTGAACACCTGCTACAACGCCGTCGATCGTCATGTGGAAGCCGGTCGTGGTGAGCAGACCGCCATCATCTATGATTCTCCGGTCACCGACACCATTCGGAAAATCTCTTACAAAGAGCTGCAGGACAGCGTGGCCCGCTTTGCCGGTGCCCTGAAAAGCCAGGGGGTCAGCAAGGGCGACACGGTTATCATTTACATGCCGATGATCCCTGAGGCCGCTGTGGCCATGCTCGCCTGTGCACGCCTCGGGGCCATCCACTCCGTGGTCTTCGGCGGATTTGCCGCAAGTGAACTCTCCATCCGCATTGACCATGCCCAGCCAAAGGTCCTGGTCACCGCCTCGGGAGCCGTGGAGGGAAAAAAGATCATTGCCTACAAACCGCTGGTGGACAAAGCCATTGAGCAGTCTGAGCATAAGCCTGAAAAATGTATTATTTATCAGCGCGATGTGATAACTGCAGAGATGGAGGAGGGCAGGGATCTGGACTGGGAAGAGCTCGCTTCCGCAAGTGAGCCCGCCGACTGTGTTGCCGTTGCAGCCACCGACCCCCTGTACATCCTCTACACGTCCGGAACCACCGGAATGCCCAAAGGAGTAATGCGGGACAATGGCGGCCATGCGGTGGCCATCCACTGGTCCATGAAAAACATCTACAACATCGACCCTGGAGATGTCTTCTGGTCAGCCTCCGATGTGGGCTGGGTGGTTGGACATTCGTATATTATTTACGGGCCGCTGTTAAAAGGAGCCACCACCATCATTTACGAAGGAAAACCCATCGGCACTCCCGATGCAGGTGCCTTCTGGCGCGTCATTTCAGAACACAAGGTCAAGGTGCTCTTCACCGCACCCACCGCCTTCCGGGCCATAAAAAAGATGGACCCCACCGGAGCCCTGCTGCAGCAGTATGACATGAGCTCCTTTGAAGCCCTCTATCTTGCAGGAGAACGCCTGGACCCCGACACCTACCACTGGGCATCTGATCTTCTCAAGGTTCCGGTCATCGACCACTGGTGGCAGACAGAGACCGGCTGGGCCATTGTTGCCAACTGCCGCGGCATTGAAGAAAAAGAGGTCAAAGCCGGATCCCCCACCCTCCCTGTTCCCGGCTATGACGTCCGCATAGTGAACGATGCAGGTGAAGAGCTGGAAGCCGGAAAAGAGGGCAACATCGTCATAAAACTTCCCCTGCCTCCGGGCACTCTGGCTGCCCTGTGGCGAAACGAAGAGCGATTCAAATCATCCTACATGACCACCTTCCCCGGTTTTTATGAAACCAGTGACGGTGGCTATATCGACAAAGATGGTTATGTCTTTGTAATGGGACGCATGGATGATGTGATCAATATTGCAGGACACCGGCTTTCAACGGGTGCCATGGAAGAGGTCATTGCAACCCATCCCGATGTCGCTGAATGTGCCGTAATCGGCACCGACGACCAGCTGAAAGGTCAGCTCCCCTTAGGCCTTTTTGTACTTAAAGAGGGCGTTGAACGGACTGCGGAAGATATTCAGAAGGATCTGGTCAGGATGGTTCGCGAAGAGATAGGACCCATTGCCTGTCTCCGCGAGACCTCTGTGGTGGACCGCCTGCCCAAGACCCGATCCGGAAAGATTCTGCGTGGCACCATGCGCTCCATTGCCAATGGCAAGGAGTATCGCATGCCATCCACCATTGACGACCCGACAAGCCTTGAGGAGATAACCTCAACCCTTGAAGTCATGGGCTACCCGAAAAAATAGGACGTCCAGCCCGTCACCTCTGATCATGGAAGAAAAACCCCGATGAAAATCCACGAATACCAGGCCAAAGAGCTGTTTCGCAAAGCAGAAATCCCTGTCCCGCAGGGAGCTGTCTGCAGAACAGCTGCCGAGATTTCAGATACAATCGCCAAAATGCAGATGCCGGTTGCCGTAAAGGCCCAGATTCTTGCCGGTGGCCGTGGAAAAGGCGGCGGGGTAAGCCTTGCCCGCACCGCTGAAGCCGCGCGGGATGCAGCCGGGAGGATCCTTGGCATGCAGCTTGTCACCAGACAGACAGGAGAGGCCGGGACCAGGGTCAACACCATACTCATTGAGCAGGGTGTCGACATATCAAGGGAACTCTATCTCTCCATGCTGATTGACAGGGAACATGCCGCCATCGTGATTATAGCAAGCCAGGATGGTGGCATGGACATTGAAACGGTTGCAGAGAACACTCCGGAACGGATTCTCAAACAGCGTATCAACCCGCTTCTGGGCCTGCAGGGCTACCAGCTGCGTGCACTCACAGGCGGCCTTGAGCTCACAGGGGATACCGCAAAATCATTTGCGCAGATTCTCAGAAAACTCTTTGCACTGTTTCTGCACTATGACTGCTCACTGCTTGAAATAAACCCCCTGGTGGTGACGGGAGACGGGGAGATCCTTGCACTCGATGCCAAAGTGGACATCGACTCCAACGCCCTTTTCCGTCATCCGGATATCGTGGCCATGCATGACAGCGACGAGGAAGATCCTCTGGAGGCGGCAGCCGCCAGTCATGGTCTGAACTACATCCGTCTCAACGGGAGCATCGGCAGCATGGTCAACGGTGCAGGTCTGGCCATGGCCACCATGGACCTTATTAAACAGGCAGGAGTGGAACCCGCCAACTTCCTCGATGTGGGAGGTGGAGCCAGTGCTGAAATGGTGGAAAGCGGCTTCCGCATTATCCTTCAGGATCCCAATGTGCGCGGTATTTTCATCAACATATTCGGAGGAATTCTCCGCTGTGACATTCTTGCTGAAGGGGTTGTTGCCGCTGCAAAAAAGACAGGCCTCTCACTTCCAGTGGTTGTCCGGATGGAAGGAACAAACGTCGAAGAGGGGCGGAAGATTCTCGCTGACTCCGGCCTGAACCTCAGTAACGCCACCGATCTCAGCCATGCGGCATCCCTGCTTGCCGCCATTTAACCATCATACCATTATGCGCCGATTTTCTTTTTCAAAACTGTCCTCCGCCTGTGTCGTCCTGACCATTCTGACGCTTCTTCCCCTGCCGCTGGCAGCAAAACTAGTCATTGCCCGGGGCGGTGCGTCAGGCTACCTCATGGAAAACAGTCTGCCCGCAGTGGCACTGGCCGTTGCCGGTGATGCGGAGATTATCACCTTCAATGTGGTCCTCAGTGCCGATGATCAGGTACTGGTGCTTGATTCAATAGATATCACCGACATCACCAACGTTGGCGATATTTTTCCCGACCGCGCCAGGGAAGACGGGCGCTACTACAGTTTCGATTTCAGCCTGGAGGAGATCCGAAATCTCAGGCTCCTTGATCCGGCGGCAATAAATCCGCCCGCTCTCTCCTCCCTCTTTCGTATCCATACCCTTGAGGAAGAACTTGCCTTTATCACCGCCCTGAACAAAAACTACGAGAAAAACAACACCGTGGCCATTGAGCTGAGAAAACCGTGGCTGCACCACAAGGAGGGCAAAGACCTCACCCGTCCCCTGCTCAGTATCCTCCAGCAGTTCGGCTATGGAGAGACACAGAATGATGCCTTCATCTTTTCATATGACGCCAATGAACTGCGACGGATCCGCAAGGAGTTCCTGCCGCGAACAGGCATGACCGTCCAACTGGTGCAGTTAATAGACTCCAACGACGGCCAGGAAACCAAAACCGAGGAGTGGGGTGAATGGGTCAGCTACAACTATGACTGGATGTTCAGCAGATCGGGAATTCGGGCACTGAGCAGTTCCGTTGCCGCCATCGGCCTGCCCAAAGAGATGCTGGCCAGCCCTGAAGGAGAACTGCTTCTTGCTGATTTCACTGCCACTGCCCACCAGCTGGGCACCATGATATTTGCCTTTTCTGTGGAAAAAGACGCACTGACACGACTGCCTTTTGTCAACAGTTTTGAGGAAGAGCTTGAGTTCATCTACTTCACGGCGGATGTTGATGCGGTTCTCACCAGGTATTGTAAAGACGCTCTGCTCTACCTGCAGAACAGAGCCGCAGGTCAGGAGAACTCAACCGACGCTCTCCAGCAGGAAACAGAAGCTCCACTGCAGTCCAAAAGCCCGGCAGACCTTCAATAAAAGGAATAGACAATGGCCATTTTTGTAAACAGAGAGACCAGGGTTCTGGTCCAGGGAATCACCGGAAAAGAGGGACTGTTCCACACAGAACAGTGCCGGAACTACGGCACCACTATCGTGGCCGGAGTCACACCCGGAAAGGGCGGCCAGAGTGTGAACGGTATTCCGGTCTTCAACAGTGTGGCTGCAGCATGCAGAGAGACCGGCGCCAATGCCTCGATGATTGTTGTGCCACCACCCTTTGCAGCTGAGGCCATCCTTGAGGCAGTGGATGCGGGGCTCGATCTTGTGGTCTGTATCACCGAGGGAATTCCGGTGCTGGACATGCTGCGGGTCAAAAATGCCATGAAGGGCAGCCGCACCCGGCTCATCGGTCCGAACTGTCCCGGTATAATCACCCCTGGTGAATGCAAGATAGGTATCATGCCGGGACCGATCCATACTCCGGGTGGCCCTGTGGGCGTGGTATCACGATCCGGGACCCTCACCTACGAAGTGGTGCACCAGCTCACCGGGCAGGGACTCGGCCAGACCACCTGCCTGGGCATTGGAGGCGACCCGATAAATGGTACAGATTTCATTGACTGCCTCCGCGCCTTTCAGGACGACCCGGAGACAGAGGCCGTGGTCATGGTTGGTGAAATCGGCGGCAGTGCCGAAGAAGAGGCATCCGCCTGGATCAAGGCCAACATGAGCAAACCGGTGGTGGGCTTTATTGCAGGCCTCACCGCCCCTCCCGGACGCCGCATGGGCCACGCCGGTGCCATTGTCAGTGGCGGCAAAGGAACAGCGGCGGCCAAGCTCAAAGCCATGAGGGAAAACGGTATCCACGTCTGTGAGAGCCTTGGCAGCCTTGGCAGACTCTGCCGGGAAGTTTTCACAAAAGCTACCTGAGAAGAAGATGAAAGAGATCAGCTGGAACGATTTTACACAGGTTGAGCTGCGCTGCGGTACCATAATTGAAGTCTCTGAATTTCCTGAGGCCCGTAAAGCCGCCTGGAAGCTGCTCATCGATTTCGGGACCGCGATCGGCTGCAAAAAATCAAGTGCCCAGATCACGGACCTCTATACAAAAGAAGAGCTGCTCGGGAAACAGATCATTGCAGTGCTTAATTTTCCTCCCAAACAGATCGGACCATTCCTTTCGGAGTGCCTGGTCACCGGCTTTGTACAGCAGGACGGCTCGGTGGTACTGGCAGTCCCGGACAGGGAAACAGACAACGGTTTAACACTCTCATGACAACAGAACAGACACCCTACCGCGTACTCATTGGAAAACCCGGACTCGACGGCCATGACCGGGGCGCCAAATTCATTGCCCGCGCCCTGCGTGATCAGGGCTTTGAGGTGATCTACACCGGTATCCGCAGAACCGCTGCAGAGATTGCGGCCACCGCCATTCAGGAGGATGTGGATGTGGTTGGACTCTCATCACTCTCCGGTGCCCACCTGCGGCTCTTTCCGGAAGTGGTCAGTGAGCTTGAGGCCAGAGGCGGGGCCGATATTCCGGTCCTTGGCGGCGGTGTAATCCCCGATGAAGATATCGCCACCCTTCTGGAAAACGGCCTCACCGGCATCTTCACCCCCGGCACTCCTGCTGACACCATTATCAGCTCCTTTATAGAGGCGAGCCAGCGGCATCGTGACCATGACAGTTCCAACAAGTGAACAGCTGCTTTCCGGGCTGAAAAGCCATGATCCACGGGCAATCGGCAGAGCCATCTCCGTTGTGGAGAACAACGGGGAGGGAGCAGCAGCGATTCTGGCAGGCCTTGACCGTGATATACTTCAGAAAGTCGTCGTGCTGGGAATCACCGGACCACCAGGTGCCGGTAAATCCACCTTAAGTTCGGGAATTGTCAAAAACCTGCGCAGCGCCGGAAAACGTGTGGGAATCATTGCCGTTGACCCCTCATCCCCCATCAGTGGCGGTGCCATCCTGGGTGACCGGATCCGCATGATGGACCATGCTCTTGATCCTGACGTGGTTGTCAGATCCATGGCCACCAGGGGACGTCTCGGCGGCCTCTGCGCCTCGGCAGGTGCCACAGTGCGCATTATGGCCGCCGCGGAATGCGAGCTGATACTCATTGAGACCGTCGGAGTCGGCCAGTCGGAAATGGACATTGTCCAGCTGGCCGACATCACCATCATGGTTCTGGCCCCCGGTTTTGGTGATGACATCCAGGCCATGAAGGCCGGCCTTCTTGAAGTGGCCGACTTTCTGGTGGTAAACAAGTCCGACCAGCCCGGTGCCAGTGGCCTGATAATGGACATGGAGCAGACATTTTCCGCCAAGGAGGAGGAGAGCGGTATTGCCAGAGTCCTTGAGACCGTGGCCTCCGAAAACAGAGGTATCAGAGAGCTGCTGGAACGTGTTGACCGCTTCAACGGCTACCTTCTGGACAGTGGCCTGAAGGAGCAGCGCCGCAGCAGGGCACTCAACGCTGAAACCCTTGACTGGATACTGGAGATGCTGCGCCCCCGATTCCTTCAGGCCATGGAGAAAACATCCATGGAAAATGACCCGAGGATACGGGCAAAAGAGCTGATCAGGACAACTCTTCGACTTCACTCAACAGACACTCAGGAATAACACGTGAGCAGAAAAAACAGATACAGCGACTGGCAGGAAAACGAACTGGCCGCAAGCCTGAACCGTTTTCCCGAGAGGAAGGAGGAGTTCTCCCTCCACGGCGGGGCAGAGATTCCCCGTCTCGCCCTCCCGGAGAACATGGATGACAGCTATTTTGAGAAGCTCGGTTTTCCGGGCCGGTACCCCTATACCCGCGGCGTCCAGCCCACCATGTATCGGGGCCGGTTCTGGACCATGCGCCAGTATGCCGGATTTTCCTCGGCCGCCGAGTCCAACAAACGCTACCGATACCTGCTGGAACAGGGAACCACCGGGCTTTCCGTGGCCTTTGACCTGCCCACTCAGATCGGTTATGACTCTGACGATGCCATGGCCATGGGTGAAGTCGGCAAAGTCGGAGTGGCCATTGACACACTTGCCGACATGGAGATGCTCTTTAAGGACATCCCGCTGGACAAGATCTCCACCTCAATGACCATCAACTCGCCGGCAATAGTACTGCTTGCCATGTACATTGTGGTCGCTGAAAAACAGGGTATTGCAGCAGATAAGCTCCGGGGCACCATCCAGAATGACGTGTTGAAGGAATATGTGGCCAGGGGCACCTATATCTTTCCCCCCAGACCATCCCTCGGGCTTATCACCGACATTTTCCAGTGGTGCTCCAGCAACATGCCACTCTTCAACACCATCTCCATCTCCGGTTACCATATCCGGGAAGCCGGTTCCACCGCGGCCCAGGAAGTGGCCTTTACCCTGGCAAACGGCATCACCTATGTCCAGACCGCTCTCGATGCAGGCCTGGAACTTGACCACTTTGCCAGACGGCTGGCCTTTTTCTTCAATGCCTCCTCAAACCTTCTGGAAGAGGTGGCCAAATTCAGGGCAGCCCGCAGACTCTGGGCCCGGCTCATGAAAAACCGCTTTGGTGCAAAAAAACCCGCGTCCATGATGATGCGTTTTCACACCCAGACGGCAGGAAGCTCCCTTGCAGCACAGCAGATTGACAACAATATCGTCCGGGTCACCATCCAGGCACTTGCTGCCGTATTCGGCGGCACCCAGAGCCTGCACACCAACTCCCGTGATGAGGCCCTGTCACTCCCGACAGAAGACTCCGTACGCACAGCCCTGCGCACCCAGCAGATCATTGCCCATGAATCAGGGGTGGCCGATACGGTTGATCCTTTTGCCGGATCGTATTATATCGAGCAGCTTACAGATTCCATAGAGCTTGCCGCGGAAGAGCTCATCTCCAAGATTGAGCAGAAAGGCGGGGTGGTGGCCTGCATTGAAGACGGTTTCATCCAGCGCCAGATCGAGCAGGCGGCATACGACTACCAGAAAGAGATCGAATCAGGCGAACGGGTCATTGTGGGCGTCAACAGGTTCCAGATTGATGAAGAGGAAAAACCGGAACTGCTCCGGGTGGACCCGGCCGTTGAAGCAGCCCAGACAGCAGCACTCCGCAATATCCGCAATTCGCGTGATGACAAAGCGGTTCACGCCACACTCTCCACTCTGAAAGAGGCCGCAGAATCCGGCGGCAACCTTATGGAACCGATCATTGCGGCGGTTCGCGTCTATGCCAGTCTTGGTGAAATCTGTACAGTTCTCCGTGAAATCTTCGGAGAGTATCGCGATTAGATTAAAAGGAAAAACAACACAACAATATGCTGAAAAAAATAGATCACCTGGGAATTGCAGTCCATTCCATCACCGAAGCCAGAACATTCTATGAGGATATTCTCGGCCTGGTCTGCGAAAAAGAAGAAGAGATCAGCTCACAGAAGGTCAAAACCGCCTTTTTTCTCCTTGGCGAAACCCATATTGAGCTGCTCGAACCCACCAGCGACGACAGCCCCATAGCAAAATTTCTGGAGAGCCGCGGTGAAGGACTGCACCATGTAGCCTACCGCTGTGATGACGTGAGTAAACAGCTGGAGCAGGCAAAGGAAAAGGGCTGCAGACTGATCCACGAAATCCCTTTCACAGGTGCAGGAAATAAGCAGGTGGCCTTCCTCCACCCCAGGTCCAGCCACGGGCTGCTCACCGAATTCTGCAGTGAGGAACAGACATGACCGATCACCTTGACAAACTGCTGCAACTCCGGGCAGAGGCACGCCTCGGCGGCGGCCAGGACAGAATTGACAAACTCCATGCCAAAGGCAGAATGACAGCCCGTGAGCGCATCGACCTCCTCCTTGACCCTGGCTCCTTTGAGGAGTTTGACATGTTCAAGACCCACCGCTGTCACGATTTCGGCATGGAAAAGAAAGTGTTTCCGGGAGACGGAGTGGTCACGGGATATGGAACGGTGGACGGCAGACTCGTCTACGTCTATGCCCAGGACGCCACCGTGCTTGGCGGCTCCCTTTCAGAAACATTCGCCGAAAAGATCTGCAAGATCATGGACCTTGCCGTGAAAAACGGGGCTCCCATCATTGGACTCAATGACTCGGGCGGTGCCCGGATCCAGGAGGGCATTGAGAGCCTGGCCGGATATTCAGACATCTTCCTCCGCAACGTCATGGCCTCGGGTGTTATACCTCAGATATCTGCGATATTCGGCCCGTGTGCCGGGGGCGCTGTTTATTCTCCCGCCCTCACCGACTTTGTGGCCATGGTCAAAAACAACTCCTACATGTTTCTCACCGGCCCCAAGGTGGTGAAATCAGTGACCCATGAAGATGTCTCGGTGGAGGAACTCGGCGGTGCCGACATGCACTCCTCCCGCAGCGGTGTCTCTGACTATGCCGCAACCTCGGGCATGGACTGCGTCGAGTATGTAAAGAAACTCCTCTCCTACCTGCCCCAGAACAATTTGGAAACACCGCCCACCATTCCAACCCAGGATCCTTCGGAACGGCGTGCAGAGGAACTCAACTCCATCATTCCCGACAGTGCCAATGTGGCCTATGACATGAAAGAGGTCATTCTGGCATCCATTGACAACCGTGACTTCTTTGAAGTGAAAAAAGATTTTGCAGCAAACCTCATCATCGGCTTTGCCCGCTACAGCGGCAGGGTGGTGGGCATTGTGGCCAATCAGCCGGCCCACCTCTCCGGCGTGCTTGACATTGATTCTTCGGTGAAAGGCGCACGTTTTGTACGCTTCTGCGACTGTTTCAACATTCCGGTGGTCACCTTTGTCGATGTCCCCGGATTTCTGCCCGGTACCGCCCAGGAGTATGGCGGCGCCATCAGAAACGGCGCAAAAATTCTCTACGCCTACGCCGAGGCCACTGTTCCGAAAATTACAGTGATCACCCGTAAAGCCTATGGCGGTGCCTACTGTGTAATGTCCTCAAAACACCTTCGTGGAGATATCAACTACGCCTGGCCCTGTGCAGAGATTGCGGTGATGGGTGCCAAAGGGGCGGTGGGAGTACTCTACGGCAGAGAGGCTGCCAAAACCGATGACCCGCAGGCCTACCTTGCGGCAAAAGAGCTGGAGTATCAGGATGCTGTGGCCAACCCCTATGTGGCGGCGCGACGGGGCTATGTTGATGATATCATAGAACCTGCCCGTACCCGCTTTCGCATCATCAAGGCCCTTGGCATGCTGCAGAATAAAAGAGACAGCAACCCGATGAAAAAGCATGGCAATATCCCTTTGTAACAGGAAAAGCCGGCAACAGGACAAAGAGGTGGAGCGTCATCGTTCAGCCCGCCATTCATCAACGCATACAGAACCCGTAAGCACAATATGAAATTCACAAATATCGGCCTGCACAACCTGAGCCAGCCGGGCCTTGACGCCCTGCAGTTCTCCATCATGGGCATGGTGCTTGTTTTCGCAGGCCTGGTGATCATTGCCATATACATAACCCTGCTTCCCAGACTGCTGAAACTCGGACGCAGAAAACCGCAGTCTGCTCTTTCACAGGAGCCGTCGGACCGGCTGGAGGAAGAGGAGATCCTCCTGGCCATTGCCACAGCATACCATCTCCACAACAACTTTCCCGATGGAGATGAGCGTATCACCTGGAAGAGCCATGGTGACATGGAATCTCCCTGGCTGGTATCCGGCCGTATGCACAGCCTGCAAAGCAGGAAACTCTCCCCCACCTGGAACCGATAATGAAAGAATATAAACTCACGATCAACAACAACAGCTACACCGTTGTCATTAAAGACGTTACTGATGACGCAGTCCTGGCTGAAGTCAACGGCAAAAAGCATATCGTCCACATTGACACCATTGCAAACCTCAGCTCAATCCCCGAGACCCAGCCCGGCCCGGCTGTCTCCGCCTCAAGCCAGGCCCCGGCGCCACAGGCAGCTCCGGCTCCAAACGCGGCCACCGCTCAGGCGGGTACCATCATAACTCCCATTCCCGGACAGATCATCAGCATTTCAGTCTCCATCGGAGAACAGGTCCGACCGGGACAGAAACTGCTGGTTCTTGAAGCCATGAAGCTGGAAAACAGTATAACAGCAACCGCCAATGGAACGGTGAGCGAGATTCTGGTGGCCGAAGGTGATGTGGTCAATCAGAGTCAGCCTCTGATTGTTCTGACAGAGGAGAAAGTGTGAATTTACTGAGCTTTTACCATAATTCCGGTTTTGCCCATCTGGAGTGGATCAACCTGATCATGATTGCAGTGGGGGTGATTTTTATCTATCTCGCTGTCACCAGAGATTATGAGCCGCTGCTCCTTGTGCCCATCGGTTTTGGAATAATTGTGGGCAATATCCCGCCCATTGAGGGAATGTCACTGTCTGTTTATGCTGAAGGATCGGTATTCTACTACCTCTATCTCGGTGTTATGAAAGGGATATATCCACCACTGATCTTTCTCGGCATAGGAGCCATGACCGACTTTTCCACCATGCTCTCCAACCCGAAACTGATCCTGCTCGGTGCTGCGGCACAGATCGGAGTTTTTCTCACATTCATAGGATCACTCTACCTTGGCTTCAGCCCTGAACAGGCTGGAGCAATAGGCATCATCGGCGGAGCCGACGGCCCCACAGCCATCTTCCTCTCCTCCATGCTGGCACCTGAACTGCTCGGCCCCATCGCCATTGCAGCGTACTCCTACATGGCACTGGTACCGGTTATTCAGCCCCCCATCATGTACCTCTTTACCACGAAAAAAGAGCGCACCATCCATATGAAGCCACCGCGGGAAGTCTCCAAAAAAGAGAAGATTATCTTTCCCATTGTCGCCTTTCTGATCTGCGCTCTCATTGCACCCGGTTCCATGACCCTGCTCGGTATGCTGTTCTTCGGGAACCTTCTCAAAGAATCCATGGTCACGGAACGACTCGCAAATACCGCACGGAACGCACTCATCGATATTGTGACGATTCTGCTTGGATTTTCCGTAGGCGCATCAACCCAGGCCCAGACCTTTCTCACCAGTCAATCCATCCTGATCTTTGCGCTGGGTGCCGGCTCCTTTGTGGTGGCAACCATGGGCGGTGTCCTCTTTGCCAAGTTGATGAATCTCTTTCTCAAAGAAAAAATCAACCCCCTGCTGGGAGCTGCAGGCGTCTCTGCAGTACCCGACTCGGCCCGGGTGGTTCATGCCGTTGGACTCAAGGAAGACCCCGGCAACTTTCTGCTCATGCACGCCATGGCCCCCAATGTGGCCGGGGTCATCGGCTCTGCCATTGCCGCTGGTGTGCTCTGGTCGACACTGGGGAAATATTAAGAATCCGGCACGCTGCTTTTCACGATAAAACAGTATTGGAGAGAAGCGCCACACAGGACCGAGAGGAGACAGACGCCAGGTCATCACGGATTCAGTCTCATGACTGAATCCGTGAGTATTCGATTGAGATGGATGCATTACCGGCAGACACCTTCAGCGCGAAACCCTGGCACAGAGTAACGGACAATAAGGCTGGCATTTACAGATAATCCCAGACAGTCAGTACACTGTTACACCTGTTGCCGCATCTTCTTCACGGATTCAGGTCATACTACTGAATGGCGTATATAAACCCGTCCGTACTCGTGATAAAACAGACACCGTCCTTCACAACCGGACTGGTGGTAACAGTCTTCTGCGTTGCAAACTTCCACAACAATTCCTCACTGTTAAGGTCATAGGCATACACATTCCCCTTACTGTCTCCAAAATAGACTGCCGAATCAGTAATGGTTGGTGCCCCGGACACATAGCCCCACTTGCCGATGAGATAGCGACCCCTTACTTTTTTCATATCCGGAGAGAGCCGATAAACACCATCAGAATTCCCATTTCGACCCGAGGCACTGACAAACAGACTGTTATGGGCAAAACTGATTGTTTTATCGCCATAACTCACAAGTCCGTCATGTCTGATCTTTTTCTTTGCAAATGTATTCAGGTCAGCACTGATGAGATAATTACTGTAACTCCCCACCACCACACTGTTTCCTACAACCACGGGAGAATTATAATCACTGTGGCTGCTGATCATCCAACGGTTATCACGGGACAATCCTTCAGATTGAAACAGAATCGATCCATCCACTTTACTATGAGCAAAAAACTCATGGCCACTGGTTCTGACGTGCTTCACGGCAAAGAGTTTATCACCAGACAGTGTAAGATGGGTACTGGTTCCCCCCGCATAACTCCCCTTCCGGGCCACCCAGTTCTCGGTTCCATCCTTAATGATTGATTTTCCAGAACGATAGGAACTGTCGAGGGAATACATGTTTCCAAGCTCATCCTGCCAGTACACCGTCCCATCTTCCACAAGGGGAGCGGCTACAATCCGGCCGAGACAGTAATACCTCCACCGCTCTTCTCCTGTTTTTCTGTCCAGGCCATACAGATAATGGTCGTAACTTCCGAAAATAACCAGGTCTCCGGCAACTGCCGGGGATGCGGTTATCTGTCCGCCGGTCTCGAACGTCCAGCGCTCTTCTCCGGTGGACGTGTCCAGGGCATAGAACATCTTGTCATCACTTCCAAAGTATACAACACCTTCTGACACCACCGGAGTACTCTCTATTCTGCCCTCCGTCTTATACTTCCAGATCAGTTTATTGAGTGCCCGCGGCCCCTTCTCTTTTGAAGAACCGGTTCTGGCAAAATCCTCACGGAACATTGTCCCTTCAGAAGACTCCTGTACAGCAACATCAGGCGAGATATCCGTGTGACTGAGACCATACACATAATTCCCGCGATCTGAAAAGTAGAGAACACCATTGTATGGATAAACAGCTGTTGCAGTTCTTGCATCTATGGGTTTGAAGTGTCCTTCGATCTGGCCGGTTGCCAGATCAAGGGTAAAAATACCTTTTTCACCACTCCCGGTAACAATGGAATCATTGACAATGACCGGCTTGATACCCGCCCCTCCTTTCCAGAGGTCATTAGTCCATATCTCCTGAGAAGTATTAATATTAATTGCAGCCAGTTTACGGGAACCCGCCAGATACAGTACATCACCTTTGATAACGGCCGTAGACCCCCCTCCACCGGCATAACGCCAGATCTCTTTTCCTGTCTCCTGATTGATCGAATAGAGATTCCCGGCCAGCAGATAAAGAACTCCGTTCTCTGCCACTATGGCACCATTCTGTCTCCTTGCGCCATCGACCTGCACCTTATATACAAGCTGACCATCTTTTAAATTCAAGCAGTAGAGCTGTTCTTTGGGCACATAAAAATAAATTTTCCCATCGCTTAGACAAAGCTTCTCATCAATGTAATGTCCAGCATCGAAATTCCACAACTCCTTGCCGTTTTTTGATTTCAAAGCATAAATCCGGCCTTTTTCATCATAAAACACCAGGATTTTCCCTGATACAAGAGCTGTTTCCCGTATTTTATCCTGGGCCGTAAAGCGCCATTTTTCCTTCCCGGATTTCCTGTCTATGGCATAGAAGTTTTTGTCATCACTTCCAAAATACACCATCTTATTCAACACCACAGGGCTGCCAAAAACATTGCCTCCTGTCTCAAAAAACCATTTCTGCTTCTTTTTCTGAATATCTACGGCATAAACACCTCTGGAGCCGCCAACGTAGAGTACATTGTCAACAACAATCAGGGCCTTCCCCATCTGTCCCCGCATCTCAACAATTTCCTGGAGATTCAGCTCCATTACTATTTCATTGAGGGCAGGATCAAATCCCGGATCAGTAAAAACCGCATTATTTGTTTCATCCTTGAAAGCTGTTACCAGCTCTCCTTTATATTTCTTTGTTGTGGTCCTGGCTTTCTGTGCACTTTTTGAGCCAGCAGGTGGCGCTGTCTTTCGTAAATTCACCGCCACTGCATTTTGTGGTATTTCCACCCTGGTACGGTCAGACAACTCACAATACCAGACGTATTGCCCGCCTGATCTGGCAACCTCCATCTCAGGAATTTCATATGAGTTGACAAAGGTCTGGGCAAAATCCCGGGGAGACATATCCTCTGCCTTCAATAAAACAACCACAACAGAACGGGGGAAATCGATACGGTTCACTTTCCCGTCAGATGCGGCAGTGATCCTGCCGAGGATGTGTGTAATGCGGTATCCGCCTGAAGCAGCAGTCACAGCAATCTCATCACAACTGTCTTCCGAGCCGCCTTTTGTATCACAAAACGCGTCCCTGTATTCTTCCCTGATAAGCTCTGCCGCTTTTTCAATATCCATACCAAGACTCAAGCCACCGATCTCGATGTTTCCTGAAGAATGCTGATATGGAAAGAAACCGCCCAGTCCTCCATATAAAAGGGCCGCCACACAAAGCCCTACCACACAAAGCCCGAGGAGATCCCGGCCACCTGGCATACCATGAAAGACCCGTGCCAGAAACCTTGCCGGTGACATCCCCTTCAGGTAGTCAGTCCATACATTCCTGAAGAGATCCAGGGTCACCGTTCGCCCGAAGCTGCCGGCTGCCTGCAGAGCAGAAAGCAGGAAACTCATAACAGTATTCTTTTTCCCGGCCCCTTGCCGTTCTTTGTCATCGTGTAACTCATCCATCGTATTCACCACCATCCATCGCTATTCTGCAAACTCTTCTTCTATTTCCTGATCCGATACGGCAGGGACACTTTCCTGAGGGAGATCATCGTCTGCCGGAGAACTGTCCACCTTCTCCTGCCTTTCAACATCCACCTCTTCCGCCACATCCGCGAATTCATCTTCAACGCCCGTCAGCTCACTCCCACTTTCCGGCACAAAAGTATCCTGCTCAGGAATTTCCTCCTGCACAGATATCTCTTCCCGGGGGAGCTCCTCCACATTCGGACTGCCGTCTATTGCAGCCTCCACATCATCATCCACCGGTGCAAACTCTTCACTGTCCAGAACCTCAGCTGCTCCACTGTCCGCAGAAACCTCCATATCAACCATGTTCCCGGGACGTTCAGGGGGTGTTTCACCGGATACAGGTGCCGGGGCGGACGGTTCCGGCGTATCCTCCTCCAGCTCATCAAGATATTTCACAGCCACCCAGCCCTCGGCATCATCCAGGAGACGCTGAACCTGTACCCAGGCCCCTTCCTCCTGCAGAACAACAACTTTTTCACCCCTGTGCAGAGTTGTCAATATGCGACACTGAACAGAAGGGCATTTTCTGAAATTAAGGGATCCCACACGAACAACCATCACGGTATCAATATGTCCAAAAGAATAGACAGGTGCTGCACGCTTCGGGATACAACCCGGGAAAAAGAAGAGCATGGCACAACAGAGTATCAATGGGAGAACCCTTCCCGGAGATTTCCTTTTTTTTGTATTCATCCTCACTACCGTGTCAATCGCTGAATTTTCATTTCCACCTTTTTCCTCTTCGCTGAATCGGGCACCAGTTCACAATACTTCCGATACTCCCTGACAGCCATTATTTCCAATAATACCCCGTAATTCTTGTGTGTTAATGGATAATCTGGAGATATGGCAAGGGCCTGTCTGTATCTCCTGGATGCCTCCTCATACTTACCCAGCTTTCTCAGGACAAGTCCCAGGTTGTTCAACGCAGCAATATCTTTCGGATTGGCCTCCAGTGACTGCTCAATGAGTGACCGTGCCTGTTCAAGCTTACCCGCCTTTGCCTCCTCAGTACCCTTTTTCAAGAGTCGTTTTGCCAGTGCAACGTCAACTCTCTGTGCTTTTCCGGCGGAAGGCTTTTCTCCAATCTGTTTCCCGCCGGCCTGCTCATCACTTTCCTGCACCAATGGCTTTTGCTCTGTTGCTGGAAGCGTGTCAGTATCACCAAAAGTCCTGCTGTGCAGACCCTGATAGGTGATTTTCGGCAACGGCTGAGCTGAGAATGCAGGAGTTGCCCCTGGAAATGGTGAGGCCAGCAACAGGAGAGACGCAGTACAGAGAACCGACAACCGGGGAAAGCATTTTGTCTGTTTCAGTTTCATAATCAAATAATAAAGAGGTTGTGATGCTTATCAGATTCCGTTCAGGACCATGTGACTATTGTTGAACATACTCAACGACATGCCCCCCAAAACCACCGCTGCTACAATTGAATCATAATTCAGTTTTTTTTCATACCACATTTCTCAAAAACATGTTCTTTTTCAAACTCTACTGAAAAAACAGCTCTGAAGAGATATCATACGGGACGCCTCCAAACAGGAGTATACCTCAAAACCTCCCGTGATTTCTGCTACAGCAGCTCCGGATAAACGCATGGAGAAAATATGAACTGCCCGCCTCTACACATTGGAGAATTTCAGATTTACTGGCTGAATGGGGGAAACTTCCGCCTTGATGGCGGGACCATGTTCGGCGCTGTACCTAAAGTCCTCTGGGAAAAACGATGCCGGCCGGCACCCGACAACTCCCTTCCCTTCACCAACGATGTGCTCCTTATAAAAACCCCGGAACACGCCGTAATTGTAGACACCGGCCTTGGCAACAAACTCAGCGCCAAACAACTCGCCATCTTTCAGGTGGAATCTCCCTGGTCCATCATTGATGACCTGGCAGAGCACGGGCTCTCCCGCCGGGACATTGACCATGTTCTGCTTTCCCACTGTGATTTTGATCATGCCGGCGGAATTGTCATGCACAACTCTCACGGTGAAGAAGAACTCAGCTTCCCGGAGGCAACCCACCATATTCAAAAAGCCGAATGGGAAGATGTGGAGAACCCGTGCCGTCGTGCCCGGGCCACCTACTGGCCTGAAAATTTCTCCCTGCTCAGGCGTGAAGGAAAACTTGCCATCGTTGAGGGCGTAAGCGAAGTGATCCCCGGCATCACACTGCGCCACACCGGAGGACACACCCGTGGCCACCAGTTGATAGAAATCCGTTCACAGGGGACCACTGCAGTTCACCTGGGTGATCTCTTCCCCACCCACCTTCACTCCAATCCTCTCTGGATCATGGCCTACGACAATTTCCCCCTGGAAGTCATCGACAGAAAGGAAGAGTACTTCAATCATTACCGGAACTCTCAAAGCTGGTTCACCTTCTACCACGATCCCGCAGTCAAGGCCTGCACCCTGGATGAAAAGGGAAGACCAGACCAGCTCTGGCCACGGCCTTCGGAAGAACAGCGCCAGTGACAATTCCGGAACCCTTTTTTCAGCGGATATTTCTGATGCTGCGCCCGGAGAAGGGCCAAACTGCAGAATATTTGGAAATTCATACGTTTTAGAGTAAGATAGGACAAATTATCTCTCGATAGAAATTATACTTTTCATGAACAGGTACTCTATGAACATCTCCCCCCTACTGAAGACCTTCTGCCTTCTCGGCCTTGTGTCTCTCCTGGCTGTACCCACACTGCAGGCAAGACCCAAAACCAGTATCAAAAGTACACTCTCCCGGGAAGAAAACGCCGAGAACGGGACAAAAAACAAACTGCTGCTCCCCTACGCCTTCTCAACGGAAAGCATGGGCTTCAGCATGGGTGTTGGTGGCGGAACCAAGGGCTACGGCCAGGAACAGCTCCTGCTTGGTGCCACAGCCTTCGGAAGTTTTGATGGTGTTGCCGCCCTTTTCCTCGGCATGTGGGATTTTCAACCCTCCTTTGCACCGCGGTTCTTTTTCAGTGCCCAGGGAATGATGGGGCACTATCCGAAAAACCGGGCCTATACTGCCGTTGACTTTCAACAGGATAGTATTCGACCCGGCAGTAATGATTCAGACATGGACGATTTTGTGGAGGACAGTGGCTATGACAACTGGTCTGACTTTAAAATCGAGTATGTCCTGCCGTGGGGAGCAGCAGCAAATGACTCCATGCAGCACTATCACCTGAAAGGCGGTCTCCTCCGCTCTGCCGCCGTTGGCGGTGACAGCTGGAACCCTCTCAGTGAAGGGGTGACAACGCTGATGCTGCGCCAGTACAACCGCTATCGCAGTTTTGAGCTTGAGGAAGGGGAAAAAGAGGCCACAGTACATCCGGTGCAGCTTGCCATCTCTTATAACAACACGGATTTTCCGTCCAATCCCTCCACCGGCAGCAGCCAGTACCTTGCTCTCACCCATGATTTCGCATGGCTGGAATCCCCCTACAAGTGGACATTCATGGAGTTTGAGGCAAGCAAGTACTTTTCTCTGGGAAGCTCCTCCTGGGCCAAACAGCGCATCATCGCCCTCAACCTGTGGACCGGAGACACCCCGAGCTGGAACGAGCAGAACAACAGTGACGGATCAGTCTCTGTCACAGACCGTCCTCCATTCTACGAAGGGGCAAATCTTGGCGGCTTTTACAGAATGCGGGCCTATCCCATAAACCGTTTCAACGATCGCTCTGTTGTCTACACCACAGCGGAATATCGCTACACACTGGACTGGAACCCCCTGGGAAACATCTCATGGCTGCGGTTTTTAAAGAGTGACTGGCTCCAGCTTGTTGCCTTTGCCGAAGGAGGCCGGGTGGCCAATGGCTACGACTCCGACCTTCTCCGGGACTGGAAGGTGGATGGAGGTTTTGCCATCCGCGCCATGCTTTCCGGTGCTGTTGTCCGTTTGGATGTCGGCTTTTCAGATGAAACCACATCCGCATGGGTGATGTTCGGCCAGCCGTTTTAATCCGTTTACCATGCGCGCAGTTATTCAACGAGTGAAACGGGCATCGGTCACCGTCGCCTCTGAAGTCACAGGTGAAATAGAATCCGGTCTTCTGGTATTTCTCGGTATCCATGGTGATGACAGGAGAAAAGATATCGCCTGGCTTGCCGAGAAGATCGTCAATCTCCGTATCTTTGAAGATGAAGACGGAAAGATGAACAACTCCCTGATCGACATGGGGAAATCCCTGCTGGTGGTTTCCCAGTTCACCCTCTATGGTGACTGTCGCAAGGGACGCCGCCCCGGTTTTTCCGCAGCAGCCCCTCCTGATCACGCACAACAGCTCTACCAGCTGTTCATCGAAGCCATCAGACAGAAAAACATCCGCTGTGCCAGTGGCAGATTTCAGGCCCACATGGATGTGGAGCTTGTCAATGACGGGCCCGTAACGCTCCTGCTCGACTCATCAAAACTCTTTTAACCCAATGAGATACTAAATGACCTCCTACACCCCCGGCTCTTCCTATTCCGGCTTTAGCCTCAAAAAATTTCAACACATCGATGAGATCCAGGCCGATGTGTACCTCTTTGAGCACGATCTGCTCGGCTGCCCGCTGCTTGCCATCAAAAACAGTGACTCCAACAAGACCTTTTCGGCATCATTTAACACCATCCCCACCGATTCCAAAGGGGTTGCCCATATTCTGGAACATTCCGTGCTCATGGGCTCCAGAAAGTACCCGGTGAAAGATGTCTTCGGTGAGATCAACAAGGGCGGACTGATGACTTTTTTAAATGCCATGACCGGCTCCGACGTCACCTACTATCCCTTTGCCACCAGGAACATGAAGGAATACTTCAATATCATGGATGTGTATATGGATGTGGTTTTGAATCCCCTGCTGGCCAGGTCCACCTTTGAACAGGAAGGCTGGCATTACCATCAGGAGAGTGAAGATTCCCCCCTCCAGTACCAGGGAGTGGTCTACAATGAGATGAAAGGAGCCTTTTCCGATCCCATCAGACTCATCTTCCACCACATCTTTGGCGGACTCATGCCCGGCTCCACCTATTCCCACGAATCAGGCGGAGACCCGAAAAACATACCGGATCTCTCCTATGAAGAGTTCTGCACCTTCCACAAGACCCATTACCACCCTTCAAATGCGACCTTTTTTGTCTACGGTGACGCCGATCTCGGGGAGGAACTCCGCTACCTCCAGGACAAATTTCTCTCCGCCTTCCCGGAGAGCGGTAAACGGGCGGAAGTGACTCCCGGAACAGACATCGACAGGCTCACCTTCATCGAAGACAGCTACAGTGTCGACTCCACGGATACTGCGGAAAAGACCTTTATTGCCGTGGCCAGTACGGTCTCAACCGTGCTCAACCGTGAAGAAAATGCGGCCTTTCAGATTATCGCCAACATCCTCTACAACTCGGATGCCTCTCCCCTGAAAAATGCTGTTATCACCAGTGGCTTATGCAAGGACTTCGGTGGATTCTATCTCTCCACCTCAAGTTTCAAGACCATGATGGTGAGCTACCTTGTGGGCAGTGATCCTGAGAAACGGGACGACTTCCTCAAACTCTACAAGACCACCCTGACGCAGATGGCAGCAGAGGGGCTCGGGCATGATCTGATCCTTTCGGAACTCAATAAATATGAATTCGGGGTACGTGAAGAGGGTTGCAAGGCCCAGCGTGGACTGGATCTCTTCGGCAAAGCCCTGCCCGCTTTTAAATATGGAACAGACCCCTATGAAGCACTGCAGATAGACACAGTCCTGATCTCCATTCGGCAAAAGGCCCTGGAAGAACGCTACTTTGAGGAACTTATCCAGAAGTACCTCCTCGACAACCCGGCCACCGTGGTGGTCACCCTGCGACCCGACCCTGACAAACAGGCCAGAGAGCTGGCCCGGGAAGCTGATCGTCTGAAAAAATATGAAGAGGGACTCAACCGGGAAAGCCGGGAAAAACTGATCAGCAGAACCATCGCCCTGATGGCTGATCAGCAGAAGCCAAACAGCGTGGAAACCCTGAACCTTCTTCCCCAGCTCAACCTTGGCGACCTGGAACAGCAGGTCAGCTTCCACCAGGCCCAGGCCACTGAAATCCATGGCAGAGAATGTATTTTCAGTGAACTGAATACTGACCATATCTCCTACATTGAAATTGGCTTTGATGTCTCAACACTACCCTCACGCTACCTTCCCCTGCTCGATCTCTTTGGTAGCATTGTCACCGAAATCGGCACCAGCAGCATGGACTTCATGCACCTTGCCAGGGAGATTGCCACCTGCACGGGAGGCTTTTCCCACAACTTCCAGTGTCATGTCAAAAAGGGGGGGCACGGAAGTTTCCGGCCCATCCTCTGGTTTCAGGTCAAATGTCTCCCCGAATACCAGGAACGGAGCCTGCAGCTCCTCACCGATATTTTCTCCGATCTCTCTTTACAGGACCGTGTCCATATCCGGGAAATTGTGGCCAGAGAGTTTGCCTGGGCTGAACATGCGGCCCAGAGTGAGGGCTACGGCCTTGCCACCTCCCTGGCCTTTGCCCAGCTGAGTCAGGCCGGAGCCTGCAACGAAATGGTCTCGGGAGTCACTGCCTACCGCAGCAGCAAACAGCTTGCCGCAGGCTATGCAGAGATGGAGGAGTCTTTCCTCAGGGATCTGCAGGAGATGGCTGCCATTATCTTCAACCGCAACAACCTTATCCTCTCCATCACCGCCAATGAAGCTGAAGTGAGCTCCTTTCATAAACTGGGCGAAGATCTGGTCAGGAGTCTGCCCGACACCATACTGCCCGTCCAGGAACTTATCACCCCTGAGCTCCCCGCACATGAGGCCCTGATAACCTCCGCCGAAGTGGTCTATGCTGTACAGAGCGGTACTCTGCTGCCCGACGGGACAGGCTACAACGGCCATTTTGAGGTCCTGAAGACCTATCTCTCCAGGGACTATCTCTGGAACAGTGTCCGCCAGATGGGTGGAGCCTACGGCTGTTTTATCCAGTTCAGTCATATCAGTGGCAATTTTGCAGTGATCAGCTACCGGGATCCCCAGGTCCGAAAGACCTATGACAGCTACATGGCAATGCCAAAGGTTATTGCAGAACTTGAGCTGCCCCGGGAGGTGTTGCAGCAGCTGATCATCGGCACCTACGGGACCTTCAACCCGCATCAGGCGTCTGCAGGAAAGGGAGCCACAGCCAGAAACGAGTATTTAAACGGCATCACCCCCGAATACAAGCAGCAGCGGATAGGGGAAATTATCTCCACAACGGTGAAAGACATGCGCTCCTTTGCCGCCGCCTTTGACAGGATGCTACACAAGAGCCATCGCATGATCATCGGAAACAGAGCCAAAATTGAGGCCGACGGTGATCTCTTTGATACGATCAGTGAATTATAGAATACTACTCAGCAGGAACAGACATGGGAACAGAACGATTCGACAGGGCAGCGGCAGACTGGGACAGTAAATCCAGACGGGTCCGGCTGGCCGGAAAAATAAGCAGTGCCATTGCAGAGCTCCCCCTCTCAACGGAGATGAGTGCAATGGAATACGGCTGCGGCACCGGGCTTGTAGGCATGGCCGTGGCTCCTCTGGTGGGGCAGCTGATTGCCATTGACAGCTCTTCCGGGATGCTGGAAGTTCTTGAGCAGAAAATCGCAGCTGAAAAGATAGCCAATATGGAGACACTCTGCTGTGACCTCCTTGCTGATAAATACAACAGGCAGCATAATCTCATCTTCTGCTCCATGACCCTGCACCACATTCGGGATAGCGGGGCTCTGCTGCAGCGATTTGCAGAACTCCTTCTTCCCGGCGGCTATCTGGCGATTGCCGATCTCTTCACAGAAGACGGCAGCTTTCACAAGGCTGATGCAGAGGGCATCCATCACCATGGATTTGACCCGGAAGAGCTGAAAAGCTCTCTTGAGGCCTGCGGCATGGAAGCGATCAGCCACAGAACAGTCCACAGCATAGTCAAAGAGGAGAACAGCCGGGAATATCCTGTCTTTCTCCTCACCGCCCGCAAACGATCCTGATGTCGAAAAAAGTACTCATCATCTCCTATTCCCAGAGTGGGCAGCTGCAATCCGTCATGGAACAGATTGCAGAACCCCTGGCAGAATGCAACGGCCTGCAGTGTGATTTTCTGGAAATCCGCCCTGAAGTGCCCTACCCCTATCCCTGGTCCTTTTACGAGTTTTTCAATGTGTTTCCGGAGGCTGTCTACCTTGACGGCTGCCCCGTCAAACCCGTCGAATGTGACGACAACTACGATCTCATCATCCTGGGCTACACATCCTGGTTTCTCTCACCTTCCATTCCGGTCACCGGTTTTCTGCAGACGGAACAGGCGAAAACACTCTTTAAAAACACACCTGTGGTAACAGTGATCGCCTGCCGCGACATGTGGCTCATTGCCCAGGAAAAGATGAAGACCCTGCTCAGTGGGCTTGATGCCAGGCTTCTGGACAACGTTGTCTTCACCGATCAGGGCAAATCACTCTACACCTTTGTCACCACTCCGCGCTGGATGCTCACCGGAAAAAAGGACGGATTCTGGTTCTTCCCTCCCGCCGGAGTGGATAAAAAAGAGATCGACTCCGCAGGCCGTTTTGGAGAACGTATCTGTAACGCATTGCAGCATGACGAAGAATGCGCTACACTCCCGCTGCTGAAGAACATGGGTGCCGTCAATGTCAACGGAAAACTGATCGCAACAGAGCACATTGCCCACCGCAGTTTTCTGATCTGGTGCAGGCTGATTAAAAAGGCCGGTCCCCAGGGCTCATGGGGACGCAATGTGGTGATCACCATCTATACAGCCTTTCTCTTGACACTGGTTGTCACTGTTGTACCGTTGAACATGCTGTTTCGAAAGCTGCTCGCGCCCTTTCGGAGAAAAGCGCTTGCACGGGCGGTTCACTATTATGAACAACCCTCTGGAAAATAAATTATTTTTTACTGATAGCTGACCGTAACTCGCATGTCTCAAAACGTCTACATCAATGATATCAGCGCATTTATGCCAAATGAACCGGTTGACAATGACAGCATGGAATCTCTCCTGTCACCGGTTGCAGCACGCCCTTCCCGGGTACGCAAACTGATCCTTCGCAGCAACAAAATCGTCTCCCGTTACTATGCCATTGACCCCGAAACAGGGCGTGCCAGCCACAGCAACAGCCAGCTTGCCGCAGAAGCCGTTCGACTGCTCAGCGCCAGAATCCGGGAAGACATAGAGATTCTTGCCTGCGGTACCACCCTGCCCGATCAGCTCATGCCGAACCATGCCAGTATGGTCCACGGCGAGCTCGGTCTGCCGCCCTGCGAAGTTATCGCCACATCGGGTATCTGTCTCTCAGGGGTCATGGCCCTTAAATACGTGTATATGGCTATTCTCTCTGGACTGAATCGGAACGGGGTGGCAACGGGCTCTGAAAATGTCTCTTCTCTCATGCGTGGCCAGCTCTTCGATGAAGAACTGGCAGGCAGGACTGAGGAGCTGAAGAAGCATCCGGAGATAGCCTTTGAAAAGGATTTTCTGCGCTGGATGCTCAGTGACGGTGCGGGTGCCGTCTGGATGAGTAACAGTCCCAACAGAAAAAGCGGAACAATATCCCTCCACATCGACTGGATCAGGCAGCTCTCCTATGCAGGAGAGCTTGAAACCTGCATGTACGCCGGAGCCGTAAAGAGAGAGGACGGCAGCCTCAGGGGCTGGCGGGAATACCTGCCGCAGCAGTGGCTGGAAGAGTCCATCTTCAGCATCAAACAGGATGTCAAACTGCTCAACGACAAGATCATTGAATATACAGTGACCCGGCCTCTCCGGGAGCTGCTGACCAGTGGTGTCCTCCAGCCTGAAAAGATCGACTGGTTTCTCCCCCACTATTCCTCCGGATTTTTCCGTGACAAGGTGCTCTCAGGGATGCAGCGTGCCGGCTGCGACATTCCCCAGACACAATGGTTCAGCAATCTGGCGACAAAAGGCAACACCGGCTCCGCCTCAATCTATATTATCCTCGAAGAGCTCTTCCATTCAGGAAGGCTCAAAAAGGGAGAGCGCCTCCTCTGTTATATCCCGGAAAGCGGCAGATTCTCCACGGCATTCATGCAGCTGACGGTGGTGTGAATGGAGCAGAACAAGGTACCCCAGGACAGGATCTCCACCTATGCCGACAATAAAAAGGCAATCTATGCAACCGACACCTCCGGGAAGTACACCCTTGTGCCGTCAAGTGGATGGGAAATAGAAGAAGAGGCAACCCTTCAGGCCGTGCAGGAGCTTGAACGCCTGGCCCGAGAAGCCCACTCCCGGGTTGCAAAGGGTGAAAAATCCACACTCTTTTTCCATATGTACAACCGTCGCATGGACCTGCAGGTACTGTCGGAATCCACAGGACTGTTCAAGTGGCGCATAAAACGCCATTTCAGGCCTGCGGTTTTCCGGAAACTTTCCCGGAAGATACTTACACGCTACTGTGATGCCCTGGGGATCAGCCGGGAACTCCTCTGCAGCCTGCCACCTCAAAGCGATGAGCTGGAGTGAAGCCGTGAAGACACATACGGATTTCCAGCATAAACATTTTGCCCACTGTGAAAGCGGAGTCATGTCACTCATGGTCTCCCATCATGGTATGCCACTCTCTGAAGCCATGGTTTTCGGACTTTCCGGAGCCCTGATGTTCGCCTACATCCCCTTTATAAAACTTGGCGGCATGCCCCTCATTGCCTACCGTTCCCGCCCCAAAAGCATCATCCGTGGACTCCAGAAAAATCTGGGCATCAGGATGCAGATGCACAGCTTTTCCAGTCCGGAAAAAGGCATGAAAAAGCTGGATTCTCTCCTGCAGCAGGGACATATTGTGGGGGCCCAGAGCTCTGTTTTCTGGCTGCCCTACTTCCCGCCTGAGATGCGTTTTCACTTCAACGCCCATAATCTTATTGTTTTCGGCAAAGAGGGTGATGACTATCTGATAAGCGATCCGGTCTTTGAAAACAGCCAGCGCTGCCCGGCAAAAGACCTCCGGAAAGCCCGCTTTGTCAAGGGAATGATGGCACCAAAGGGACTCCTTTACTATCCCTGTGGTATTCCGGATACAGTTGATTTTCAGCGTATCCTGCCCACAGTGATTCGTAAAAATGCCAGGGCAATGCTGAAGACCCCGGTTCCCATTGCCGGAGTTCGCGGTATCCGTGCCCTGAGCCGTTCCATCGTCAGACTCTCCGGGAAGGACCCGCGGGAGGCCCGACTCTTTCTCGGTCATATTGTCAGAATGCAGGAAGAGATAGGGACCGGTGGCGGCGGCTTTCGGTTTATCTATGCCTCATTCCTCCAGGAAGCCGCAACGATCCTCGACAACAATGCGGAACTGGAGAAAGCCTCCCGGCAGATGACTGCAGCCGGTGACCAGTGGCGGGAATTCGCCCTGCTTGCCGTCACAGCCATCAGGGGCAGGAAAAAAAGTCCCATACCGTTTCCCGCCCTTGAGCAAAAGCTTCTGGAAGTGGCAGACGCGGAAACCCGGGTATATAAAAACCTTCTGGGAATCTGCAGCCGGTAAACCATGATCCGCATACACAATCTCAGCAAAAGCTACGGGGAAACACCGGCCTTGCGACACCTGAACATGGAGATCGGCCGCGGCTGCATCTTTGGCCTCCTCGGCCCAAACGGTGCCGGAAAAACCACACTTCTCTCCATAATAAACGGCCTCACCGGATTTCAGGAGGGCGAAATTGAGATCTTCGGCCTGTCCCTGGCCGGCAATATCAGGCAAATACGCAGTCGCTGTGCCTTTATCCCCCAGGCCCTCGCATTCTATGACAATCTCACAGTGATTGAAAACCTCCGTTTCTTTGCAGGAATTCAGTCCATCAGGGGAGCAGCCCTTGAGCAGAGCCTTGATCATGCCATCTCCGTTAACCGTCTCCAGCACCTCCTTGATAGAAAATCCGCCACCCTGTCCGGGGGGGAAAAGAGGCGTCTCAACATCGGCATCGGCCTTCTGAACAATCCGGAAATCCTCTACTTCGACGAACCCACCATCGGCATAGACCCGGAATCCCGCAACGACATTCTCACGACCATCCGCTCATTCAGAGAAGAGAACAAGACAGTGATCTACAGCTCCCACTATATGGAGGAGATTGAAAAGATCTGTGATGAAGTGGCCATCATTCACCATGGCCGGATTATCCGTCAGGACAGTCTGCAGGATATGCTCCAGCAGGGAGGCCGCCGCAGTGTCATCATTGAACTCTATCATCCGGACCCGGCAAGACTCAGCCGTATCACCGGGATAATGCCGGAACTACGACTGCTGGACGAAGAAAGACTTATGCTCCCCTCACAGGACAGTGCCGGCATCGCAAAACTCCTCACACTTCTGGAGGAAGAGCAGATCGGCATCAGGCAGATACGTTACCGTGCAAGGACACTGGAGTCCCTCTTCATCAATCTGACCAGCCATGGAGAAGCCGATGCTTAGGGCGATGCTCACCAAGGAATTCCTCCTTATTCTGCGGGACAAACATGCCCTGGCTGCCCTCTTTATCATGCCGTCGATCTTTATCCTTATCATGTCCATGGCCCTGAAAGACACCTTCAGCAGTGACCGCGCCTTTGTCAGCTATGCTGTCATTGATCAGGACCAGACCACAATCAGCCACGAAATTGCCAGCCTGCTCAGAGAAAACAGGACCCTGAAAGAGTACCGGCAGACAGTCAGGCCCGGAAAAGATCTGCAGGATGCACTCAACGACGATCTCACCTTTGCCGTAACCATTGTTCCCGGATTTTCAGCCAGCCTGGCCAGTGAGGATTCCACCGTTCCACTCAAACTTGATGCGGCAAGTGACGTACAGCAGAACATGCTCCGCCTCTTCAAGGGGGAGCTCACCGGCATACTGATGAAACTTCGTATCAAGACGCTGCTCCACGAGCTCGACCCGCTGCTCCCCGGAATTGCCGCCAGAACAGATGCCAGACTGATGGATCAGAGCAGTCTGATTACCGTGCAGTTCAATGGCCTCGAAGAGAGTCTATTCCCCACATCCACCCAGCAGAGTGTCCCCTCCTGGATAGTCTTCGGGATGTTTTTCATCATTATCCCCATGTCCACCATTTTTATCAGTGAGCACCGCCAGAACACCCTGATGCGCATGAACGGCATGAACATCTCCATTCCTGCACTTTTTACGGGTAAAATTGTTCCATATATGGTTATAAACCAAATCCAGGTCTGGCTCATGATCGGAGTGGGCATGTTTATGGTGCCCCTCCTTGGTGCTCCCGCACTGACGCCGGGACACTCTGTTACCGGGATCATTATGGTCTCCACAGGGCTCAGCCTGGCAGCCATTGGGACATCAATGCTCATAGCAGTGTCCGTGAACAGTGTGGAACAGGCCACAACCATCGGCGGGATACTCAACATCCTCTTTGGTGCAATTGGCGGAGTGATGGTTCCTAAATTCTTCATGCCGGAAGCGATGCAGACTTTCAGCAATCTCTCCCCCATGTCATGGGGACTGGAAGGATTTCTGGATTTATTTTTACGTGGCCTTGGGGCGGGCGCAGTACTGACGGAATCACTGGCCCTGGCAGGATTCGGAGGACTTATGCTCCTCCTTGCAGCTTGGATTTTAGCAAGAAGAACAGGAAATGGATTATGAAAGGTTCACTTGACGATGCCCTCAAACGACGTCTGAAACAGATGATACTCACTGAATGTGACATTGATGATGTCACTCCGGATGCCCTTGCCGATGATATCATGCTCTTCTCTGATGCCAGTCCACTGGGCCTGGACTCACTGGACGCACTGCAGATCTCCATGGGCCTGCAGCACCAGTTTGGAACACGGCTTGTGGACAGCAAGGAATTTCGCCGCCATGTGACAACCATTGATGCCCTGGCCGACTTTATTCAGCCTGAATAACCCTCTTCCGGCAGCATTTCCGTCAGGCCCGTCTGTTCACAGCTCCAAAGCGTTCTCCCCCCTGCATGCATCCTTTTTCGCCAACAGCTTATACTGCGCGTCCCTCCTGTTTAGCCGTAGTTTTTCAGCAGCAAAATCATTTTTTACGGATTTTCTGCCAAAATCCTTTGTCTTTTATAGCTTTCTCCTTCATAGTTAGATATAAGAGCTTTTCTCAAATTTAACTCTGTACAGTTCTGACGCTATCAGACT
>JAMOMO010000275.1 GCA_027067035.1 Desulfobulbaceae bacterium | reverse complement strand
AGTCCGGGGAATTTCTTGAAGTCAATACAGGGGCTGAGAAACTGTATGGGTACAGTGCTGAGGAGTTGTTAGGCTTGAGCGTTGAGGATATCAGCCAGGGCTCGTCACCCTATGGAATGCAGGAGGCGGGAGAAAAGATTGAACAGGCCATTGTCTACGGTTCAGTCCGTTTTGAGTGGTTGGGGAGAAGGAAGGACAGAACCTTGTTCTGGGGGGATGTGTCCCTGAATTATGTCCACTTTGGTGACCGGAGCTGTGTCCTTGCCGTTGTCCGGGATATTGATGCAAGAAAAAATGCAGAGCTTGTCCTGGCCAGGGAAAAGGAACAGCTTGCCGTCACCCTGCGCAGTATTGGTGATGGTGTCATCACCACTGATCTGGAGGGACGGGTGGTTCTGCTCAATCGGGTCGCCGAGCAGTTGACCGGTTGGAGTCAGAATGAGGCCCGGGGGATGGCGTTGCCGGAGGTCTTCCATATTGTCGATGAAAAAACCGGTAAATCAAGCACCGATCCGGCCGCTGAGGTCTTACAGACCGGGAAGATTCTTGAACTGGCCAATCATACCCTGCTTCTTGGCCGTGATGGTCGGCAGCACGCCATAGCAGAGAGTGCGGCTCCTATTTACGATCCGCAAAGTCAGGGTATCGGTGTGGTGGTGGTCTTTCGTGATGTAACCGAAAAGAACAGACTTGAGCAGGAGCTGTTCAAAGTCAAAAAACTTGAATCAGTGGGCGTGCTTGCCGGTGGTATAGCCCATGATTTCAATAATATTTTAGCTGCGATACTTGGGAATATAAGTTTGGCCCGTGGCCGCATGCAGACAGAGGGCATTTCCTGTGACCGGGTGGAGAGTTTACTTGTGCAGGCGGAAAAGGCAGGCGATCAGGCGCGACATCTGACAAATCAGCTATTAACCTTCTCTAAAGGGGGCGATCCGGTCAAGCAGACGGCCTCCATTTCTGAAATTATCCGGGAATCGGTCGGTTTTGTTCTCCGGGGTAGTCCGGTCCGGTGTTCCTATGACGTTGTTGACGATTTGTGGTTTGCAGAAGTCGACCCGGGACAGATCAGCCAGGTCATCCAGAACATCATTCTCAATGCCAGGCAGGCCATGCCCGGGGGCGGAGAGATACGCATAACGGCTGAGAATTGCCGAGATTGTGCCGGAGAAACGCAGCTACTCGGTGAACATTGTGTCCGGATTGTCATCAGTGATAACGGGCCAGGCATGGCACCCGAGGTGACCGAGAAAATTTTTGATCCCTACTTCTCAACCAGGGTTGAGGGCAGTGGGCTGGGCCTTGCTATCTGTCACTCTATCCTTGAGAAGCATAATGGCCGGATCAGTGTTTCTTCAACACCTGGAAAAGGAACAACCTTTACCATTTTACTGCCGGTCGGGCATCAGGAAGTAGTGCAGACGCTCCCTGAAAATAAACCTGTTTCTTCCGGGCAGGCAAGAATTCTGCTCATGGATGATGAAGAGATGATCCGGGAACTGGCCACGGAGATGTTCTCTTTTCTCGGCCATCAGATAACAACGGCCCGTGACGGGCAGGAAGCAGTTGAATGTTATCGCAAGGCCATGGAGTCTGAGAAACCCTTTGACCTTGTTATTCTGGATTTAACCGTTCCCGGCGGTATGGGAGGAAAAGAGGCCGCCGAACTGCTGCTTCAGCTTAACCCCAAGGCCCGAATTATAGTCTCCAGCGGCTATTCCAATGATCCGGTTATGGCGGAATATGAACACTACGGATTTGTCGCTACGATCTCAAAACCGTATGACGTCAATGGTCTGGAGCTGATTCTGCAGAACGCTTTACATCCGCCCGGTACTAATTCTTCTTAATTTCCAGACTGCAGCAATGAGTTCAGCGGCCTCTACTTCAATGACCTGGGCCACGATGTCAAGACACATGCGTAGTCGGATCCTCAATATTTTCTGATTACCCACAAAGCTCAGCCGGCAAGGGATACCATCGCTGA
>JAMOMO010000274.1 GCA_027067035.1 Desulfobulbaceae bacterium | reverse complement strand
AATTTTTCGATAACTGCTGACTTTTTTTCCGGCAAAACTTCTGCAATCACCTCGTCAATTCCGGCCTGTTTTGCTATTGCATTTGCTGTGAGTTTCTGGTCGCCTGTCAGCATGATCAAACGCAGTCCCATTTGCCGCATCTTTTCAACTGCTTCCGGGACCTCAGGTTTGAGGGTGTCAGCAACTGCAAAAATAGCAGCCAGTGATTTTTCAACAGCCAGAAAGAGAACCGTCTTCCCTTCAAGGGACAGCTCGTCAACTTTTTCAGCCATCTGACTGACTGGTATTCCCTGATCTTCCAATAATTGTTTATTTCCAAACAGGATTTTTTTGCCTTCCACCTGACCCGCGATCCCTTTTCCCTGTATAGCCTCAAAGACCTCTGGCTGGACAAGGTTCAAACTTTTTTCTACTGCTTCAGTCACCAGTGCCTCTGCCAGTGGATGCTCTGAATTTTGTTCGCAGGAGGCAACCAGAAATAACAGTTCGGTAGTATCCGCTTTCTCTTCAACTGCTATCAAGTCGGTGAGCTTGGGTTTACCATGAGTTAGCGTTCCGGTTTTATCAAAAACAAGAACCTGCGTTTTCTCAGCAAGCTCCAGCGCTTCACCACTTTTAACAAGAACACCTAATTGTGCTCCCCGCCCCGTTCCTACCATTATAGACGTTGGTGTTGCAAGTCCCATGGCACAAGGGCAGGCAATAACCATAACGGCTATAAAGAATCTGAGTGAACTTGAGAAATCAGCACCACCAATAAAATACCAGGCAAGCCCGGTTAATATAGCAATGCACATAACTACCGGTACAAAATACAAACTTATACGATCTGCCATTCCTGCAATGGGCGCTTTCGACCCTTGGGCGTCCTGCACCAGGCGCACGATCCGGGAAAGCATTGTATCTGCTCCTACCTGCTGCGCCTGAACGTGCAACACGCCATTTTTGTTTAACGTCCCACCAATAACTTTGTCATCTTCCTCTTTACTCACCGGGATGCTTTCCCCCGTAAGCATGGATTCATCTACCACACTTCGTCCCTGAATAATCACTCCGTCAACGGGGATCCGATCTCCCGGACGAACCAGCAATATATCGTCTTCTTTTATCTCTTTGGCAGGTATATCTTTTTGCTCCAGATTGTCTCCAACAAGGAGCGTTGCCGTTTCGGGAGTGAGCTGCATCAGTTTGGAAATAGCATCAGAAGTATGAGATTTTGAACGTGTCTCCATATATTTGCCTAAAGAGACCAAGGCAATCAAAACTCCAGCTGACTCAAAGTAGAGATCCATCACCTTCATTTCAACCTGAACCCCAAGCAATATCTCAATCAAGTTCCAAGTAGAATAAATAAAAGCCGCACCAGTACCCACAGCAATTAAAGAATCCATATTGGGAACACGTCTGATAAGCGCCGGAATACCGTTTAAATAAAAATTTCGCCCAAGATACATAATTGCCATAACCAGCACAAACTGAATCAAAGCAAAATTTGCAGGATTAAGATGAGGATTGATGA
>JAMOMO010000273.1 GCA_027067035.1 Desulfobulbaceae bacterium | reverse complement strand
GCAGGCAATTTTCAACCACTCCGGTTACAAGGTACAGAGTTCAGTGGAAGAGGGTGTCTACAGTTTTCGTATTGATTTCTAGCTGAATGAAGTGCTTGTCCGCTGCACCCTCTGTTCAGGGGGGGGCTGTTCGGGCAGAAGAGGATTTACGCGGGGAGTCTTTACGGCTCCTGGCGTACCGGTAATGCCCTGCGGTTGCCACCGCTGCCCCGATGCAGTCTTCTGGTGGTTCCGTAGTTGAATCCAAATGCAAAGGCCTTGTTCTTGGGACCTCTTCTGGCTGTCCAGACCCAGGGGGCGCTTATTGTAATGGCCGTTGTCACCACATCAATGCTCTGCTGATAATCCCTGCCTTTCACCTTGGGAGTGTTTCCATAGAGAGTGGCCAGTTCTTCAGAGCTGGGCATCCTCCAGTCGCTGTGTCCGCCGAATGTGTATTCTTTGCAGTAGGTTTTTGCCTGGGACCAGTTAATGGCATCACCGTTATCTCGTGGTGCCCAGATGAGCCCACTGCTGTTGTCTTTTACGGTGCCGTCCTCCAGGGTGATGAAACGACTGTCTGCAGCAGAACATAATGCTGCTGTGCAGAGTATGCCGATGAGAACAAAAAACAGTGTGGTGCTTCTGTTGTACTTGGGGCCCATGGTCTTCTCCTGATAAAGAGAGCTGTGAGAAAAGTATCCTGATCCGCATATGGCTTTTTCTGCTTACAGGTGTTCACTTTGTTGAGGTACCGGTGCTGACTGCCGTTTGTCATCCTGCTTCTGCCGTATTTCAATGAGGCGGTCCGGGCTTCCGATTTCCAGAGCAGGACTCCAGTTGAGCCACTTGTCATCCGGATCATTGTGCAGAGTGAAATGATATCCGTCTGTGACTGCTTTACCCATCTCCTCTTCATCCGGGGTACTTAATGAGACGCCTCCACCGATAATGGCTGCAAGGGACTCGGTACTGATCTTCATCTCTGTCATGAGACCACCTTTTATGCGCAGGCCGCTGGTGTTCCAGAATTTGGTGTTTTCCCGGATAAGGTTGACATAGGGTTCATGAATATTGAGGTAAATAAGGACGGTCTGGCCGGTTGCTGAAAGTTCATAACCGGTGGTGTGTCCCACCTGCACCTGCCTGTAGTAAACAGGTTTGTCGTAACCAAGTGAGCCGAGCCTGTCGGTTTCAAGGACGAGATTCAGACCTTTGCTCACGGTCATGTTTGCGGGACGGTTGGAGTGAATCGTAAATTTCCTGCTGGGTTTACCATCCCCTGGAATAAGGGCGAGGTGCGCTCCTTTTAACAGGGTGGTGAGGTTTGAAATACCGTCAGCACTGAACCTGGCATTCACCGACCAGATATAGGTGTTGCTTCTCAGCAGATGCTCAAGGGATTTGTTGATAAATGCCGTGGCGTGGATCGTTTTCATATCATCGGCCAGTTTCATGCTGCGAATTGCCCCGATTTTTATTCCATTATAGCGTATCTCAGAGTCAGCATTCAGGCCGTGTTCAACCGAGAACGTGAGTTCTATCTCAATGTCATCACTGTGCTGTGCCGCAGCCAGGTTTTCGTATAGCGGGATGGAGACAGTATTGTCCTCTATGGGCTTTGCAGCATTGTCAGGAGTGACAAAAGAGATTCCCCCCCGGATTATAGTCTTAAGGGGGTCAATACGCAGCGAAATTTTAGGGAGGTTTGCATCAAGTTGGATGCCGCTGGAGAGAAAGAACAGGGAACTGCTGTTCACATGGCTGGTGAATTTGGGATAGATAAGAATTCGTGTCAGGATGCTGCCGTCATTTTGCAGGGTATTGGCGACTATTTCACCCACTTCAATCTTTTTAAACAGGACGGGAGAGCCCGGAGTCAGAGCAATGGCGTCGTTTGAGCTGAGACTCAGGTGCAGTCCCGGTACTCTGGTGGAGAGGGGAGGCGCCTCCTCAAGGGCCACAAAAGAGTTTGCCAGTTCCTTGTCTGTTCCCGGGCGTATTTCAAAGTAACTGCCGCTCACCAGGGTATCAAGTCCGGTGATGCGGTTGGTCGAAAACTCGGGCCGTACAATCCAGAATTGAGTGTCTTTGGTCAGTTTGTCTTCAGATTGTTTGACCATCTCTATCTTTGCGTCAATGGACAGGAGGTCGGGGCTTACGGTGAATGATTTTAAGATGCCGACCGGCAGACCTTTAAACATCACCTGGGTCTTTCCTGCAGTGAGCCCGCTTGCATCTTTAATCTGAACGGTGACCATATAACCTGATTCCGTATAGTCTTTGTACAGAAGGCCCAGGCCTATGATTATGGCGACAATGGGAAGTATCCAGATTGGAGAGATTCCCTTCTTTGTTTTGATAACTGCTGTTTCCATGGGAGAGTATTGAGTAGAGGTTAGGGGTTGGAACTTTCCGTATCCCAGAGAAGCCGGGAGTCAAATGTAAGGGCTGCAAACATTGTGCAGAGGACCACTGCTGTGAAATAGGATGCGGCTGGTGCTGCCTGTGTTGAGGTAAAGGTGCCGAATTTAACAAGGGTTGACATCAGCGCTATCACAAAAATATCCAGCATGGACCAGCGTCCTATAAATTCAATGAAATGAAACATGGCGGTTTTATGACGGAGCCAGCTTTTCCATTTGAACTGAATGGATAACAGAATGATGGTCATTCCTATTATCTTAAAGAGCGGAACCAGAACGGATGCCGTGAAAATAATGAGGCCGATACCATATTCGTTTTCATGGAAAAAATAGATGATGCCATCCATGATTGTTGAATATTCCTGGGAACCGAGGAAGTCGACACGCATAATGGGAAGCAGGTTTGCCGGAAGAAAGAGGATGGCGGAGGTGATAATAAGCGCCCAGGTTCTGGAAAGGGAGTGGGGCTTTCTGGCATGGATATCAGCTGAGCAGCGGGGGCAGGCAGGCTGAAAACCTTCCGGAATCTCTTTTGCCGAAATGAGTTTCCCGCAGTCATGGCAGGAAATAAAGCCGCAGTCCATGGCTGTTGTTCTCTTTTCAGGTTTCTCAATCATTGGCTGCTGTTTTTGTTGAATATTTTTTCATCCGGTCGATTTCCTGCCAGAATATTTCGGGATCAAGTGCTGACGTTGTCGCTCTGGTCATCATGGTGAGAAACAGAAAACAGATGAATCCCAGATTATAGTGGATGCTGGCCATACTGCTGATCTTGATAATTGTGACAAAGATGGCGATGAGATAGACATCCGGCATACCCCATTCATCCAGAGAGTTGGCGGCACGAAAAAGAAACGGAAGGGACCTGCTGTACAGACGGAGTTTAATCTGGATGGTGATGGACAGCAGGAGACTCAGCTTAAAGAGTGGAAAAAAAATACTGGTGAGAAAGAGAGTAATGGCAACAAAGTAATATTTCTGCTGGTAAAAACTGAGAAAAGCGTCAAAAATAGAGCCGTCCTGATTCATCCCGGCGGCATTCAGGGTCAGCAGAGGCGCAAAAACAGCAGGGATATAGAGAAGCAGGCCACTAAATGATATTGCCAGCACTTTATTTACAGAATCTGTTTTTTTCTGATACAGTTGTGATTTGCAGCGGGGACAGAACAGTTTCTGTCCTGTGGCGACGTCGGGTTTTTCAAGAAGCAGATCACAGGCATGGCAGGCGATGAGGGGAGGTGTGTCACTCATATTGTCAAAGGCTTCTGTGGATGATAGACGGGATCTTTGAGCTGCAGAGGTCCTGCTGTGTGAAAGCTCTGAGTTTCCACTGTCAGGTTTGTGCAGTAACGTTATAAAGAAATTTGATCAGTTAAATGGAGCTCAGTACGTTCAGTTTGTCAGATGTTTCGAAATATACCACATGATAATCATAACATGAAGTGATTATTCAGGAGATGTGCTTATTCCTGGTACAAGCTTACTGACAGGTAGTCCGGCCCGTTATTTTAGCAGTTGCTTTTATTTACAGCGTAAAAACGGATTATTCTGATTATAGTCTCATTCTGAGCCGGCTTTTTGCGGCAGAGGCACCTCTTCGCAGTCAATGACGAATATGCAGGGAGGGGCAATTGAAAATCACCCTGCAGTCCCATGGTGATTGGTCATTTTCGTCCAGAATCAGGGGGAGTGCATATGCTGCAAGGGAGTAGCCAAAGTGCCTGCAGACAGTGTGGAACATGCTGCAGAAATGGTGGTGCAGCATTGCATCAGTGTGATATATCCCTGTTGCAGCAGGAACTGATACCCCGCTCTGATCTTATAACAATCAGAAAGGGGGAATTTGCCCACAACCCCCTGTCCGGGAATGTTCAGGCAACAGCAAATGAAATTGTCAAGCTGCGTGGAAGCGGAAAGGAGTGGGTCTGCTGCTATTATGACACTCTGTCAAAAGGTTGTAAAATATACGGAAACAGGCCTGTGGCCTGTTCAACCCTGAAATGCTGGGAGCCGGAGGAGAGCCTGAAGCTTGTGGAAACAGACCTGCTTTCACGGGTTGAAATTCTGGGGAACGACAGTGCAACAATTCTGCTGATCGCAGAATACGAGGGAAACTGTCCCCTGCCCGATTTCAAGAACCTTGGCTTTGATCTTGATTTGAGTGCGGGAGAAACTCTTGAAAGACTGGAGAAATCAGTAAACAGTGATCTTGCCTTCAGGAACCATGCGGTGGCACTTTCGGCCATGATTTTGAAAGATGAAATGTTTTTATTTGGAAGACCGTTGTTTCAGATGCTGTCACCATTCGGCCTGGATATCATACAGGCAGGCACGCAGTTGAGTGTACAGATTAATCGCAATAGAGGGGTACGGGTTCAAGGGTGAAAGAGATACGAATTGATTATCGCGGAGACTGCTGAAAAGGGTTCAAGGACGTGCGGGCACGTCTCGGGAGAATGCAGCAGGGGGAGAAGTTTCAATTTATCTGTGCTGCTGATATGGCGGAGAAGATGGGCAGGGTGGTGAGTCTTGCCGGTGGAATGATTGATGAGCGGAAAGTTCGTCCTGAGGGAACAGTCATCACGGTGCTGAAGGCTCAATAGAAACAGGCGGCCCCATGGGACCGCCTGTTTCACCTGTGCTGAGGAGTGTCTGCCGTTACCAGTTTCTGCGATCGAGTTCTGCGCCCTGAGTGGATATGGTGACCTGCTCCACAGGAACAGTCTTGCCTGCCCGCTCCATGGCCTGCTTGATAATTCCGTTCATGGAGGAGCAACAGGGAACTTCCATGATAAGGATGGTGAGGCTTCTGAGGTTACAGCCGGCGATGATTTCGGTGAATTTCTGGACATAACTCTCAGCATCGTCAAATTTGGGACAACCCATCATCACGACCTTTCCGTTGAGGTAGTCAAGCTGAAAGTTCGGTGCGGAGACAGCACAGCAGTCTGCTGCAACCAGCAGATCCGCGCCCTGAAGGAATGGGGCTGTGGGTGGTATGAGTCGAATCTGTATCGGCCAGTGGGTGAGTGAGGAGGTTCCCCCACCTGCTGCCATGACAGGTTTATTGGCCGCCTGACAGGGAGTCTGGGGAGCAAATGTCTGCAGTTTGGCTGACGGGCAGCCGGCAGGTTTTGCTGCCGCCGGGGTGCTCTCTTTCTTCTGCTTTGCCAGGTGTTCCTCAACGGCCTTTTCGTCAAATTCATCGGCCTCACGCTCAATGATTTTAAGGGCTCCCGTGGGACAGGATCCAAGGCATGCACCAAGTCCGTCACAGAGTTTATCCGCTATCATTTTTGCTTTGCCGTCAATAATGACAAGGGAACCTTCAGCACAGTCAGGAACACAGAGTCCACAGCCGTCGCACAGTTCTTCGTCAATTTCAATAATTTTCCGTGTACTTTTCATCGCAATATCCTCATTTAGGTAAATTTATTTTCAATATTTATCTTTCTAGTGTATCACTTTAACATACAATCTCCTTGACTTGGGTCAAGGGACTATTCTTTTTGAAATTTTTCTGTTTTTTATATCTTGCAGGGGGCGAGGAATGGATATCATAATGATTGTGGTGGCGTTTGTTTTCGGCTTCATGGTCAAACAGCTTGGCCTGCCACCCCTTCTGGGTTTTCTGGCAGCGGGTTTTGTGCTCAACTTTCTCGGGTTTGAAGGTGGTGCCGATCTGGAAAAATTTGCTGATACTGGTGTGCTGCTTCTGCTGTTCTCCATCGGCCTGAAGGTTCGTCTGAAAAACATTGTCAAGCCTGAAGTCCTGGCAGTGGCATCACTTCATGTGATGCTGACTGTTGCAGTTCTGGGGTCACTTGTCTATCTCCTGTCTTTTTCTGCCCTGTCCATATTTGCCGGGGTGGACTGGAAAATAGCTCTGCTCATCGCCTTTGCCCTCAGCTTTTCAAGCACTGTGTTCACCGTTAAGGTGATGGAGGAAAAGGGGGAAATGAGTTCCAAGCATGGCCATATTGCCATTGGAATTCTTGTCATCCAGGATTTTTTTGCTGTGATACTGCTTACCCTTTCCAGCGGAAAGGTTCCTTCTGTATGGGCCTTTGCACTTCTGGGCCTCTTTCTCCTCAGAAAGCCGCTGATAACACTGATGGAGAGGAGCGGTCATGGCGAGCTGTTAATTCTTCTGGGCCTGATGATACCGGTGGCAGGTGCCAGTCTTTTTGATCTTGTTGGTCTGAAACCTGATCTCGGTGCCCTGCTGGTGGGCATGCTTCTGGCAGGGCATCCCAAAACAGTTGAACTTGCAAGGGTCATTCTGAATTTCAAGGATTTTCTCCTTGTGGGGTTTTTCCTCACCATCGGTCTTTCAGGGCTGCCGGATCTCACGAGCTTCGGTGTCGCTTTTCTTTTTATCGTGGCCATTCCTTTTAAAGTCGTCCTGTTTTACCTTCTGTTAACACGGTTCAAACTGCGGGCGCGGACGGCAACGCTCAGTTCGCTCAGCCTTGCGACCTATTCCGAGTTTGGTCTGATTATTGGCTCTCTCGGGGCCTCCAAAGGATGGCTCAGCAATGAATGGCTGGTTGTTTTTGCAATCTCCCTGTCGCTTTCATTTATTCTGGCCTCTCAGTTAAACAACGCTTCCCTCACCATTTACAGCCGTTTTCATACATTTTTACGCAGCTTTGAGACCGATAAAAGGCTCCCGGATGATCAGATGCTGGTTGTGGGGGATGTCGATGCCATTATCTTTGGCATGGGCAGAGTGGGAACAGCAGCTTATACCAAGTTGAGTGAACGGTATGGGAAAAAGGTGGTGGGTGTTGATTCAGATGAGGACAGAGTTCAGCAGCATCTTGATAACGGTCTTTATGTTATTCACGGCGATGCGTCCGATTATGACTTCTGGGAAAGAATTGAGGTGCAGCATAAGAAGATAAAACTTGTCATGCTGACCATATCCTGTTTTGAAGCCAATCTTTATGCAGCCACACAGATTCGGGAGAGAATACCCGATATTCTTATCGCGGCCATTGTGGGGTTTGAGGATCAGGTGGAACCTCTGAGAAAGGCAGGGGTCTCACTGGTTTTCAATGTACACAAAGAGGCGGGGACAGGGTTTGCAGATCATGTCTGCAACCATGTCAAAGAACTTGCCGGGGCAGAGCTCAGTCCGCTGTAATATCTGCAAGATATTTTTTGCCGCTCATGGTTACCGGCTTGCCGTCATCTTCTGATTTCCGTCCCTCTTTCACGCTGCTGAGAAAGCACGCGTCACGGTAGATGTCAAGGGATGCCTGTTCCGTATCAGAGCCGGGTGTGTCCTGGTTCAGAAGCCTCTCCACTGCAGTAATTATGGAATCATCTGCTTGAAGATCCCGGAGCAGGTCCAGGGGGGTGTCGGCATCCTCAAGAAGGGTGGCGGCAAGAACTGCGGCCATATCTCCACGCTGTTCCTCTTTACAGAGTTGTTCTGCTATCTCTGTACGCAGGGTGGCTGTTTTATAGAGGGCCTCCCGTCCAATAAGCTGCTTCCGGACGGCAATGGCGACTTTGTCTTTGAAGAGATTCTTCTGTTTTGCCAGCAGTTCCGGGGGCATGGATCCCAGGCATTGCTCCGCATGGGGGCAATAGGCTGCACAGCCGAAATCAATGCGTGGATTTAAGACCCTGTTCCCGCATTTTTTACAGCTGCGCTGGGAATCATCCTTGAAAAATTCAAGTTCATTGCCGCAATGGGGGCAAGGGGCTTCAAAAACGGCCTCACCATCCCAATATCGATTGTCCTGTCCCGGGCATTGCATCTGATTTCTCCTTTTTATTCCAAAACACGTTCTTGCAGGGCTTCAATTCCAAAACGTTCCATAAAACGGGCGGTACGTGAGGTGGGTCTGGCCTTTTCCTGGTATACATCAAGACATCTTTTTATCAGGGGAATGAGTTCCTCTTCCGAGAGATTTCTGGCGACAATATCTCCAAGGCGGGGATTTCCGCCACCATTTCCACCGAAAACAAGTGTCCAGCCTTTTTTGGAGGCAAAAACGCCGATGTCACGCACATGGGGTTCGGTACAGCACATCCGACATCCGGCAACCCCTACTTTCACCTTGGCCTTCAGTGGTTCATCAAGGGATATCTGTTCAATCTGCTCTCCCAGTTTCATGGAATCGGCTATGCCGTATTTACACCATTTACTTCCGGGACATGCCTGTACATAGTGGACTCCATTTTTGACCTGAGGGCGCACATAACTTTTCAGCTCCTTCTGGAGCCTTGGGATCTCGTCCTGGTCCATGCCAAGGAGTGCCAGTCGCTGGGCTCCGGTTATCTTGGTTTTAGGAACATCATATTTGTTGATGATCTTGAGAATGGTCTGAAAATCCTCTGGAGCAAAAAGCCCCATATTCAGTCCGGGGACGACGCTGAATGTCTTTTTGACTGTGGCACTTTCCATGATACTTGACAATAATTTGAAAATAATAAAAAAAGGCAGGATACGAGGTCTTCACAACGTATCCTGCCAGGAGGAGAAAAACACAAAAGCAAATCTTCAGGAGAAACTGGTCAGGTAACTCCTGAAGAGGAATACGTGAAGATTATCCGAGTATGGTCTTCAGGTCGTCAGCTGCGGTTTCACCGATCGGCATAACGTTGAAGTTCTCAACCAGAACATTCAGTACGTTTGGAGTAACGAATGCTGGAAGGGAGGGTCCGAGACGGATGTCCTTGATTCCCAGGCTGAACAGGGAAAGAAGAATGACGACGGCCTTCTGCTCGTACCAGGAGAGGATAAAGGAGAGTGGAAGGTCGTTGACTCCACACTCGAAAGCTCCTGCAAGGGCAACTGCAATCTGGATTGCAGAGTAGGCATCATTACACTGTCCGACATCAAGAAGACGGGGAATTCCACCGATATCGCCAAGTTTCTTGTCAAAGAAACGGAATTTACCGCAGGCCAGAGTGAGAATCATACAATCCTGAGGGATTTCCTCTGCCATCTCGGTGAAGTAATTACGGCCGGGTTTGGCACCATCACAACCGCCAACCAGGAAGAAGTGGCGAATTGCCTTGGATTTTACACCTTCGATAACCTTGTCTGCCACACCGAGTACGGTATTGCGGGCAAAACCAACCATTACGGTATCGTTATCAACTTCGTCGGTAAAGCCGGGAAGGGAAAGTGCCTTTTCAATGACTGCACTGAAATCTTTGGTGCCATCGCTGTTGGTTTCAACATGTTTCACATCGGGCCATCCAACCAGGCCGGTGGTGAAAACATTGTCAATGTAG
>JAMOMO010000272.1 GCA_027067035.1 Desulfobulbaceae bacterium | reverse complement strand
GATCCTTTTTTGTCACTCATAATTCATTTCAATGTCTTTAAAACGTTCGTAATAGTACGGTAATACCTGTTCCATTTATCATACGGACTATTGGTTTTTTTTTCAACTTTCCTCTTGCCGTGTCAGGATTTCTCCCCGAGCATGCTCAGAAAAAGTTCCTCCAGAACAAGGCCCGGAGGCAAGGGTGATCCTTTCAGACGAAATTCCGCCTCCAGGAGCTGACCCAGCCATTTCTTCAGCAGAGGGCATGAATATTCCTGCGCCTTCGAGAAAGACATGAACAGTGCATAGGGATGCCCTTTGAGCAGCTCTGTCCACTGGCCACGCTCTTTGAGCGCCGGAAGGTAGACCTTCTGGAAATGCCCTGCATTCATTCCAGGCTGCCAGCCCGGCTGTGACCCCAGCTGCAGTGACCTGAAGATAAGCATCTTCCGCAGATAGTTCCGCATGGTGGCAAGAATTGCCAGACCGTGCATGCCCTGGTCCTGCAGACGACTGAGCAGCACCAGGGTCCGGGCTGCCTGACGTTTTCCAAATGCGTCGGTGAGCTCAAACAGGGCATCCTCGCGGGTACGGCCCACCATTGCGTCAAGATCTTCAACGCTGATCAGATCACGATCCGCCGCAAACAGAGCCAGTTTTTCCGCCTCCATAACTACGGCCACAGGATGGAATCCGACCCGTTCAAAGAGCAGCTCCATGGCCCTGGGAGCCATCTTTTTCTGATACGATCCCAGGGTTTTCAAAACCAGCTCCCGCAGGACTTCCTTCTGCCCCTTCCGGGCCGCAGCACCTGCGCCACCTGCCACAGAACAGTCCACGACAAGGCCTTCCTTTTTAATAAAGGTAAATAGCTGTTTGCGTTTGTCAACAGCTTCAGCACAGAGAATCAGTACATTGGCAGGTGGAATCCCCTTCTGAAAGGCCTCAACATACCGACCGGCAATATCTGCCGCTGCCGCGGATTGCGCGGACACGGGAGCTGCAGCGAGCAGTTCATCGGCCCAGCTGAGATCCCCCTCCGGCCGGGCAAACCCAAAGAGCCCCTGCCACTGCTCGGCACTCATCTCACTGAGCAGATCTTCCGAGCTCACCCCTGCCAGAGAGAGAAAGGCGAGAAGCTGCCTGCGACAGGCCGCCTCTTTTCCACCGGCCCTTGCCTGCTCCACCCGGCCCCAGATGACAGAGGCCACATTTTTGGAGTGAAACAGCCTGCTGTCGGTGACCCGGAAAATCTGCAGGCCGGGCAGCAGACTGAAGTTCATAAGCTGCCCAAGGGTTTTTCCGCTGTCTTCATGATCACCGTCTATTGCATTCACAGTGCCGCCCCCCGGTCGCGCAAGAAGACTCTGCTGAAGACTGTCTGCTGCCTCACGGCAGAGAAACCGCTCTCCGAAAAAGAGTGCTATCCGCGGGAAATTCTCCTCTGCGGACTGCTCGATGTCACGGAGCCGTTCCGGCAGTTCTGTTCGTTTAATCAGTGCCATTATCGATGATTTTCTGATCCATTATCTTATGAAGGATGGCGGGAAGGGAGCCCGGCTGCAGATAGTCCTCCCCCAGTCCCCGTTTAAAAATCTTTGCAGACCGCTCCTGGATATCATCCCAGCTGAGATCCTCATCAGCCCTGGCCACCGCCTCAAAAAGAAATTCGTTATAGGGATTATTGATCACCGCCTTCCCGGTACCAACGGTTGCCAGGATATCCACATTATTGTTGAACAGGGTGGCAAGCTCGGAATAGGCACGAATACCGCCGCAGGACCCGAGGCTCATGAAGCGCTGTTTCGCGGCAAGATCCGCATCGGTCACAGCCCCATCCTCAACAAGCTTTGAAATGGGATCAATGAGCTGTTCGGTACGCCAGTAGCTGTGACCCCGCTGGGCAAACATCTCATGACCGCCTGTGAGAAACTGCCGCAGCAGCTCCCTCTGCAGTGCCTCGCCCTGAAAGAGATAGACGGAATGGGAAATCTCGATGGAGTTGACGGTTTTTACCCAGTCCACCACC
>JAMOMO010000271.1 GCA_027067035.1 Desulfobulbaceae bacterium | reverse complement strand
GCCCCGGTGGAGAAAAATGGTTGCCATGGTGCCGGCTGAATCATTCTGGTGGTATGATACCGTTGGGGCTCATTTTGAGCTGACTGACCGGACAACCCAGTTACACACGCTTCTGCGGAGTTTTGGCTTTGGAGATGAGGTGATGGGGTGGCAGATAAGCAGGTTGTCCACCGGGGAGCGGCAGCGTCTTGCCCTGATTCGTACTCTTGTGACACGTCCCCGGGTGCTCCTCCTCGATGAACCGACGTCGGCACTGGACAGGGCAATGGTGGCAGTGGTTGAGGAGACTGTTGGTGAAATCTGTATCGAAGAGCAGTGCATATGCCTTTGGGTGAGTCATGACATGGAGCAGCTTGTTCGCGTGTCAAACCGGGTCTTCCGGGTTGAGGGAAATGGTTTTTCAGAAGAGGGCCTGTCGTGAATGTGATATCTTTGAGCAGTTTTGACCTCTTCCTTGCCGCCTTTCTCCTGCTGCTTCTTGCCGCCACAAGTCTGCGTATCGGGCTTGGTCTTGAAAAACGGATCCTGATATCAGGAGTTCGCATGACAGTGCAGCTCCTTCTCATCGGGATGGTTCTTAAGCTGCTTTTCGCCAGTGTGAATTTTCCGCTGGTGGGACTGATGTCCCTCTGCATGCTGCTCATTGCCGGGTATGAGGTGTGGGCAAGGCAGAAGCGTAAACTCCGCGGAGCTCCGGGTTACCTCATCAGTACCGGTTCCATGCTGATTTCTTCATTTACGGTGACGTTTCTGGCACTTACGGTGATGGTGGGAGTTGATCCCTGGTACACTCCACAGTATGCGATCCCGCTTCTTGGTATGCTGCTGGGGAATACAATGAACGGGGTTGCACTGGCTTCAGACAGGTTGACCACAGAGATATATAATCAGCGCGGCATGGTGGAACAGCGCCTGCTTCTGGGCCACACCTGGCAGGAGGCCAGCGGCGAGATCCGCCGTGACTGCATGCGTACCGGGATGATCCCCATTATAAACTCAATGGCAGCGGCCGGTGTGGTCAGCCTTCCCGGCATGATGACAGGACAGATCCTTGGCGGCTCCACACCACTGGATGCAGTGAAGTATCAGATCCTGATCATGTTTCTTATCGCTGCCGGTACAGGTTTCGGGGTGCTCACCGCAATATGGCTGATAAGCAGGCGGCTCTTTGATGAGCGGCAGCGGCTGGTACTGGATTGTCTCAGCAGCGTCAATCACCTGAATCCGTGATAAAAGATCAGTACTGATGTACCGGACACAGTCACTGAATCTGTTTTCATGGAAGGAGCGGGCTGTTGTGTCGTTCCCTGTTTCAGGGGCCTGTCCCATTGCCGGCAAACGCTCGATGGATTCGGGAAACAGTGCTAAATCATTCTTTTCTGCTTGTAATTTTCCCGTTTTTATTGTTCTGTCAGTATCATCAAAATATTAAATAGATTGCTTAGGTTGAAGTTTTTTCATGTTCAGAATCGGAGGTTTGGTATGGGTCAGAAAATAGTTATTATTGGCGGGGTCGCTGCAGGTCCCAAGGCAGCATGTCGTGTGAAACGGCTGATGCAGGATGCTGAAGTGACCATCATTGAACAGGATACCCTGTTTTCCTATGGTGGTTGCGGAATCCCGTACTATGTTTCAGGTGATGTCTCCGATGAAACCGAGCTGCGTTCAACCAGTTTTCATATGGTCAGGGATGAAGCGTTTTTCAGAGATGCCAAGGGTGTTATTGTCAAAAGCGGCACCCGGGCATTTGGCATTGACCGCAAGGCCAAAACTGTACAGGTTGAAAATGTTGCAAGTGGTGAAAAAGAGGATGTTCCCTACGACAGCCTGATGATTGCCACAGGGTCCAAGCCGTTTGTACTTCCCATTCCAGGGGCCGACCTTGACGGCGTTTTCACCATTTCAGACCTTCACAAGGCCATTGAGATCAAGGACAGAATTGCCAAGGGAAAAGTCGGAAAGGCGGTTGTTATAGGTGGCGGTGCCATTGGCCTTGAGATGGCCGAGGCCTTTAAA
>JAMOMO010000270.1 GCA_027067035.1 Desulfobulbaceae bacterium | reverse complement strand
GAAACGCCCTGCTGATATTGTACTGCCCCGTCAGCTGCTTGAAGAGATTGAGAAGACAGGAACCCGCGGGACCACCGAGAATTTTTTCAGGGGAGCACCGGGGAGATCCGAGATGCTTTTCAACAGCCCGAGGGTCATGATGCGGGTTGAACCGGTTGCTGTGGTCCGGGAGACCGGTGAGGTTCCACTGGTTGAGGCCCGGAATGTGCTTGAGACAGGAGACATGGTGGAATATATGCTCCCTGGAGTGGAGACGGTGCCGGTGAGAGTTGTTCGTATGCAGAGCGAAAAGGGGGAGTCGCAGCAGCGGGCAAATCCCGGGAACAGACTGTTTCTGTATACGGAACCCGGCCTGCCGATGGCCGCGGTGAACGGGATAATTCGTCGCCAGAAAGAGCTTTTCTAAGAGAGGAGAGCGGCTCATTCCTGTCCGGAGGATATTTTTTTTATCACTGTTCTCTGCACCTATGTCCCTGATTCAGAGTTGAAAGTTGCCCTGTCTGTACCTGCCTGCGGCGTTTCACGGCTCCAGCCTGACACAAAAAGGTAGCCATGGCTCTGCTTTTTTGTTAGATGAGAATTCCTTGACTTTATGGATCGTTAACTCCATAATAATTTCAGTTTGTTCAGGGTTTGTGTCGGGTTGGAATAGAGCAGAGGGTAAATGGCAATGAGAAGAGTTCGGTTACTGTGTTTTATCTGTGTGGTCCTTGCTGTGTCTGCCACGGTTTCTGTTGCTGCTCCCCGATCCATTACAATGGCCATAGAGGATGACAACTTCTACCCCTGGACAATGAAGGATGGCTCGGGGATTGATTCACTGCTTGTGAAAAAGGCAGCCGAAAACCTGGGGGTTCATCTTGATATCGTGCTGTTTCCCTGGAAGCGCTGCCTCAGTGCACTGAAAAATAACAGTGTTGATGCCATTTTTCCTGCCAGTTACAAAAAAGACAGACTTGAAATGGGTGTGTATCCCACCACAGTCGGCGGGGCCCTTGATATCAGCAGGAGTCTCCATTCCAGCAGTTATTCTCTTTATGTGCGGAAAAATTCCGTTTTGAGCTGGGATGGTGAGGCTTTTGTTAACCTGCATGGGAAGATCGGGGCGCCAGGCGGATACTCAATCATTGAGCTTTTATTGGAAAAAGGCGCCACTGTGGTGGAAGTCAACTCAACAGACCAGTTGATGAAGATGCTTGCTGTCGGAAGACTTCAGGGAGGGGCCACGGCGACAGCATGTGGCGACTATGCCTTAAAAAATGATTATAAGTCTGCCATGCAGATAAGGGCGGTCAGTCCGCCCCTTGCGAGAAAGCCCTATTTTCTGATGTTTTCCCACGGTTTTTTTAAGAAAAACAAGAGACTTGCCGAACAGCTGTGGGATGAAATCACCAGGATTCGACGATCAGAGCTGTATGAAAAGATGTATGATAACTTTATGAGAGACAAGTAGCCGCAAGCGTTCCCGGGAAGGCGGTCTTTGACGGGAATTTCTTTGCCGGATGCTATTTGTTTCGTAAGATATCAATCGTTTCCCGTTCAAATTTCGCAATGAGCGGGTTGTATTGACTCAGGTGTTCCAGGGTCTCCTGAAAGGTGTCTCCAAGAAAACCGTCACGGCCTGAGACGAGGAAGCCGTTTTCGGCATGCTTGATGGCAGTGATTGCCGTACTCACCGCAACATTTCCCCGCATTGAACAGCTCCCCTTTGCACCATCGCAGAATCCTCCGCCAATGGCTGAAATGAAGTTGTTGTAGGCGCCGTTAAAGAGTTCCAGCTCTTTTTTCAGGAAGAGGAGGCCGCCGATGACCCCGGCTCCAGCGGCATACTGCGCGCCGCACACCGATGAGACCTCTCCGAACCTGGAAGTTATCAGACTGGTGAGCAGGACTGATACCAGCACAGCTTTTATCTCAAGCTCTTCTCCGAGATCCAGCTCCCGGCTGTGGGTGACAACGGGGATCATGCAGGTGAGGCCCTTGTTCCCGGATCCGGCACAGCTCATCACGGGAATGGGGTCTCCGTTCATCCGTGCGTAGATAGCACCCATGACAAGAGAATCCACACCTGTTCCGCCCTTTATATATTTCTGGCCATGCAGTGCTGCCGCCATATTGTAGGCAATTCCCTGGCGGATAGTGGTCTGGAGTTCCAGGTTCCGGTAGCATTCCTCTATGAGCTCCGGCCAGTTTTCCGACTTGTAGATATCACTGTTGAAGAGATAGGCTTCAGGGATGACCTGCGTATCGCTGCCGGAATCCGTTTCAATCTCCCTGTCGTTTACAGACACCCTGCTAACCCTGGTGTGGCCGCCTTCAATGAGTGCAGATACATGATTCTCTGTCCCTTTTGCGGAGATCTCTATGAGCAGGGAGTCGGTTTCAACAAGCTCGACCGTGAGAATGTTTCTGTCATGGAGGCTGCGGGCTTCTGCAATGGTGTCCGGTTCAAGGCTGGAGAAGATGGAGAGGCGTTTTTCCGGGCAGGCCATGACCAGGCCAAAGAGCAGGGCCCATTCGCTGCCCCGGAGCTCTCCGGCCCTGGGGATTCCTGCTCCGAAGGCGTTTTTATAGGTACGCTGGTCGATACGAAGGGTGATCTTCTCCGGGCTGCCTTCAAGGTGTTTTCCAGCAAAGCTGGCACAAAAGGCAATGGCGGCCGGTTCGGTACAGCCGGCAGTAACTTCAAGGGCACTTATGAGTTTTTGGGAAAGGCTAGTCATGTCAGCGGGTATGTCCTGATGTAAAGAATGAGGATTGTTGACAGGGCGGCGTTTACAGTTGAAGGCAGCCTCTGTCAACAATGAAAAAGATCATGTCAAGTGTCAACTACGATTCCGGAAGTCGCGTATTTTACGGCTCCAGATGGCTGGACCGGTTTTGTGGACAGACTCTCCGCGGCTGTCAACAGCGACTGTGACGGGCATGTCTTCCACCACAAATTCGTAAATAGCCTCCATGCCGAGGTCTTCAAATGCAAGTACCTTTGCCGACTTGATTGCCTTGGAGACCAGATAGGCTGCTCCCCCCACTGCCATAAGATACACTGCACCATTTGCCCTGATGGAATCGATGGTGGCGTCACCCCGTTCAGATTTTCCTATCATGCCGATGAGCCCGGTTTTTTCAAGCATCATATCGGTATATTTATCCATGCGGGTGGAGGTGGTGGGACCTGCGGGCCCGACGGCCTCGTCTCCCACCGGGTCAACCGGTCCCACGTAGTAGATAAAACGTCCGTTAAAATCAACTCCGTCGGGGAGATCTTCGCCGTTTTCGAGGAGATCCCGGATTCTTCCATGGGCTGCATCACGCCCGGTGAGAATACGGCCGTTCAGGAGCAGTGTCTCTCCGGGCTGCCAGGTGGCAATTTCTTCTTTGCTGATATTGTCGAGCTTCACCCGTCTGACATTGTCTCCCACTTCCCAGTCTATTTCAGGCCAGTCGGAAATACGGGGCGGGGTGAAACGGGCAGGTCCGCTTCCATCGAGCTGAAAGTGGATATGTCGGGTGGCGGCACAGTTGGGGATCATGGCAACGGGAAGGGATGCTGCGTGGGTGGGGCAGTCGAGGATCTTCACATCCAGTGCCGTGGTGAGTCCACCGAGACCCTGGGCACCGATTCCCAGCTCGTTGACCTTTTCATACAGTTCAAGGCGGAGCTCTTCAATGGTATTCCGGGCACCCCTTGCCTGAAGCTCCTGAATATCGACGGGCTGCAGCAGGGATTCCTTGGCCAGGACCATGGCCTTGTCCACTGTACCGCCAATGCCTATGCCGAGAATGCCGGGAGGACACCAGCCGGCCCCCATGGCTGGAACCGTTTTGAGTACCCAGTCAACAATGGAGTCGCCGGGATTGAGGGTGACAAATTTGCCCTTGTTTTCGGATCCGCCGCCCTTTGCTGCAATGCGGATGTCAACGGTGGAACCGGCCACCAGCTCCGTATAAATAACTGCCGGGGTGTTATCGCGGGTGTTGACGCGTTTCCCGGCAGGATCTGCCACCACCGATGCCCGAAGCGGGTTCTCCGGGTTGTTGTATGCCCGGGCCACGCCTTCGTCCACCAGATCCTGGATGCTGCGGCCTGTATCAAACCTGCACTCCATACCGATCTTGAGGAAGACAGTGACAATGCCGGTGTCCTGGCAGATGGGGCGCTGTCCCATGGCCGCCATCCGGGAATTGATCAGAATCTGGGCCATGGCGTCTTTTGCCGCCTGGCTCTCCTCCAGTTCATAGGCCCTGGCCATTGCCCGGATAAAATCCAGTGGATGGGTGTAGGAAATATGCTGCAGACTGTCTGCTATGGAGTCGATGAAATCCTGACTGCTGATGGTGGTGGTCATACGTTCCTCTCTGTGGACATTGTAAATAACAGTGTTGATCCTTGAAAAGTAATACTTCTTTTCCGGAAGTAAACCT
>JAMOMO010000269.1 GCA_027067035.1 Desulfobulbaceae bacterium | reverse complement strand
CGGCAATGGGACGTGTTGCCACCGGCAGCAGGCATCAGCAGACCGACACCGCAGCCCGGAGTGGAAAAAACAGGCTGCTGTTTAGATGAAGAGGTGTATGGTCACTATCTGATGGAGCCTGTTGCCGGAATTCCTCACGGATTCCGGGGAAGCAATGGTAACGGCTGTTTTTCAGCGAATAACTTTTTTGGGCGGGTGGTATCCGGATGCCGCTGTGGTGTTCGGCATGAGAATCCCCCCCTGGCCGATCACTGTTCCGGGGTTGGTGACAGAGTTGCAGCCTGTCTGGGCGTGGTCGCCCAGAATTGCCCCGAATTTCCGGCGTCCGGTGTCCACGGTTCCGTCTTCGGTCCGGATTGAGACCGTGCCGCCGAGAAATTTGAGATTGGCAAATTTGGTGCCGGCACCCAGGTTTGCATCCTGACCAAGAATGGAATCGCCCAGGTAGGCAAAGTGACCTGCTTTGGCATCATTGAGAAAAATAGAGTGTTTTACTTCTGTGGTGTGTCCCACAACACATCTCCTGCCGGTGAGACAGTAGCCGCGCAGGTACGCTCCCTGTCTGATTTCGGTGTAGTCACCGATGATTGCAGGAGACTTTATCAGGGCTCCGCCTTCAACCAGTGCCCCTTCTCCGATATCTATCTGCTCGCCGATGATGATGGCTCCAGCCATAATCACTGCCGCCCCGGTGAGTTCTTCACCTTCTCTGACCACCCGCAGTTTCCCCTTGGTGGTATCGCCAAATTCAATTAAACAGTCACTGGCCGGGATAAAACTGTTTCCGTGGTAGACGATGGTCCGGGTAAGGGGGGTGGCGTTGGGGATAAGCTTCCTGTCAGGCTCCGGATAGCTGTGTGAATCCATGTAACTCTTCAGGTTGTTCAGTGCCTCCCACACCGGTTTGTCGGCATCAAAAAGTGACTGATGCGGGAAGTCGGAAAGATCAAAAAAGGATTTTGTGCTTAACATTCTTTTCTCTCCAGGAAAAACAGGATAAAGTAATAATATGGACAATGAAGGACTTCAGTATGGAGGAAAACAGGGAAATATTCAAGAAAAAAGGGAGTCAGTCCAGTCTGAGAGTGATTGTCGGCTTGACTTCAATAATGGCAGTGTTTACGTTTCTGTGACAAATATAAGTATAATAGATTTTTCTGTTTTTGATATCAGGAGGTTTTTGTGGATTTTAACGATTCTTTATCCATAGGCATGGACGATTTTACTGACCATGAAGATATGGTCATCCCCAATGAGTTGCCGATGATGGCCGTTCGGGACGTGGTTGTCTTTAATTATATGATCATTCCCCTCTTTGTGGGACGCCCAAGTTCTGTTGCGGCCGTCAATGCAGCCCTCGAAGGTGACAAGCTCCTTATGCTGCTCACCCAGAAAGATGCCACCCGGGATAATCCGGAGCCTGAAGATCTGTATAACGTGGGAATGGTATGCATGGTTATGCGGACCCTTAAACTCCCCGATGGCAGACTCAAGGTCCTGGTGCAGGCGGTCTCCAAGGCCAAGGTGAAAAAGTATATACAGACCGAGCCGTACAGCCTGGTGAAGATCAAGCCCATTGTGGAGGAGGAGTCCGGAGTGACGGACGTGGCCACAGAGGCACTGATGCGCACCGTTCGCGAACAGACAGAAAAGATCATGTCTCTGCGTGGAATCCTCTCCGCCGATCTCATGATGATAATCAACAACATTGAAGAGCCCGGCCGGCTTGCCGATCTTGTTGGTTCCAATCTCCGTCTCAAGATCACGGAGTCCCAGGCCATACTGGAAGAGATCGATCCCATAAAACGGCTGAAACTGGTGAATGAACTGCTCACCAAGGAACTCGAAGTCTCGACGGTCCAGGCAAAGATTCAGTCTGATGCCAAAGAGGAGATGAGTAAATCCCAGCGTGAGTACTACCTGCGTGAACAGCTCCATGCGCTGCAGAAGGAACTTGGTGATGGTGATGAGCGCGGTCAGGAGATCGATGATCTGCTGCGTAAGCTGAAGAAGACCAAGATGCCCAAACCTGTGCGCAAAGAGGCAAAAAAACAGATTGGCCGCATGGAGATGATGCATCCGGACTCTTCGGAGGCAACCATTATCCGCACCTATATCGACTGGATTCTTGATCTTCCCTGGAAAAAGGGGACCAAAGACCAGCTTGATCTCAAGGCTGCCAAAGGCGTGCTTGATGATGATCATTTTGGTCTTGATAAAATCAAGGAGCGGATACTTGAATACCTCGCCGTACGGAAGTTGAACCCTGAAACCAAAGGGCCCATCCTCTGTTTTGTCGGTCCTCCGGGTGTGGGAAAGACCTCACTGGGCCAGTCCATTGCCCGGGCCATGGGCAGGAAATTCTATCGGCTGTCACTTGGTGGAATGCGTGATGAGGCGGAAATTCGTGGGCACAGGCGTACCTATATCGGAGCCATGCCTGGCAGAATTCTCCAGGGATTAAAGTCCGTCGGTTCCAACAACCCGATTTTCATGATGGATGAAATCGACAAGATAGGATCTGATTATCGTGGCGACCCATCATCTGCACTTCTTGAGGTACTTGATCCGGAGCAGAATTTTGAGTTCTCTGATCACTACATGAATATGCCCTTTGATCTTTCAAAGGTGATGTTCATCACCACGGCCAACAGATATGATACCATCCCCGGTCCGCTCCTTGACCGAATGGAGATCATTGAACTCTCCGGCTATACCCTGGAAGAAAAAGTTGTCATTGCAAATAAGTATCTTCTGCCCCGTCAGATAAAAGAAAATGGTATCAAGCCCCGTCATCTGCGTTTTGCAGACGGTGCCCTGGAATATATTGTCAGTCATTACACCCATGAGGCGGGCCTGCGTAATCTGGAGCGTGAAATCGGCAAGATCTGCCGGAAGGTGGCAAGAAAGATTGCCGAAGGTGGAAAGGGGCCCTACTCCATCAGTCGCAATACCCTTGACCGCTATCTTGGACCGCCGAAAACAATACCTGAGTCCGAGCTTGAGTCCCTGTATCAACCCGGCCTTGTCACAGGACTTGCCTGGACCGAGGTTGGTGGTGAGATTCTCCAGATTGAGGTGAACATCATGCCCGGAAAGGGGAAGATGACCCTCACCGGACAGCTGGGCGATGTGATGAAAGAGTCCGTGCAGGCGGCGCTCACCTATTGTCGCAGCCGCTGCGATGATCTCGGGGTGAAAGAGGGCTATTTTGACAAGCATGATATCCATGTCCATGTTCCTGCCGGGGCCATCCCCAAAGATGGACCATCAGCGGGAATCACCATGGCCACAGCCATCTATTCCGCCATCACCGGGAAGAAAGTGGCGAAAAAACTTGCCATGACGGGTGAGGTGACGCTGCGGGGCCGGGTACTGCCCATCGGCGGCCTGAAAGAAAAGGCACTGGCCGCAGTGCGTGCCGATCTCACCACGGTGATTATTCCGGCTCAGAACGAGAAGGATCTGGTTGAAATACCTTCTGAAATCCGTAAGAAAATGACGTTCTATCCCGTGAAGGATATGGATGAGGTGGTTGCAATTGCCTTTAACGGTTCCATAAAAAAGGATAAGAAGAAGTAACAGCGGCTGATGACAACAGAGATACAGAATTCCTCCGGCTGCTGCAGCGGTAAAAGGATCATCCTTGTGATGGTCCTTTGCTGTTTTATGGCGGCGCTGGGCCTGGCCGGATGGTTTGTGCAGTTTGCCAGCCAGGCGGCGGATGGAGAGAAAACAGAGACCGTAACCGTTATCATTCCTCTCGGGGTTTCTGTCAAGGAGATCAACAGCATCCTTGCCGATGCGGGGCTGGTACCCGACGATATCCGCTTTCCTCTGCTGGCACGTTATCTGGGTATTGCATCAAAACTCCAGGCCGGTGAGTTTGCCCTGCACCGTGGTCAGACCCCGCAGGAAATCCTCAAAGAGCTGGCTTCTGCAAAGGCCATTCAGCATGCCATCACCATCCGTGAAGGGCTGACCATTACTCAGATTGCAGAGGTGTTTGCAGAAGACGGCTGGTGCGATCCGGATGAATTTATCCGTCTTGCACGGGACCCCGTCTTTTTAAAAAGCCTGGGTCTTGAATCCCGCAGGAGTCTGGAGGGATATCTTTATCCGGATACCTATTATCTTACCCGCAAGGGACAGACAACTTCCGACCTGCTCCGGATGCAGGTACGTCACTTCTTTGAAGTGTGGGAGTCCATCAAGGTGCCGGCCCCCATGGGGCTCACGGATTACGAGGTCCTTATTCTGGCCTCAATGGTGGAGAAAGAGACTGCAAAGGCCAGTGAGCGTCCACTCATAGCCGGAGTCTTCCTTAATCGCCTTAAAAAGGGAATGCGGATGCAGTCAGATCCCACCGTCATGTACGGAATTGAGGGATTTTCCGGAAAACTGAGCCGCAGGGACCTGCGCACTCCCACCCCCTACAACACCTATACCCTCAAACGATTGCCGGTAGCCCCCATCTCCAACCCCGGGAAGGCTGCGCTTCTGGCGGTACTGCATCCCGAGGAGAGCAGTTTCCTCTACTTTGTCTCCAAGAATGACGGCAGCCACTACTTCTCGAAGTCGCTGCGGGAGCATAACAGGGCTGTTTACAAGTATCAGAGATCGAGAAAGAGAAAATAAAAAAAAGCTGTGAGGGAGGACCTGCAGGATAACTGATATTGTCACGATACTGTTATCCCGCCGGCTGTCAGAGTCCCGTCACGGAATCGGGTCCTGTTCAGTCTCTGTTGCGTGAGAGCAGGGACAGAAAATTATCCACCAGAAACGGGTTGAAGAGTTTCCCCTTCTCCCTGCCGAGAAGTTCCTTTATTATCTGTTCAGAATTTGGTCTGCGGTAGGGGCGTTGACAGCGCATGGCATCATAGGTGTCTGCCACTGCAATCATCTGACTCACAATGTTTGTCTTCCATCGCCTGCCGATATCAGGGTAGCCGCCGCCGTCAAAACGAATATGATGTTCAAGAGCTGCCAGCACCGCAAGCTTTGGCGCCTCGGCGATACCGAGCAGGTATTCGGCACCTTTGGCTGAGTGTTCCTTCACCGTTTCCTGCTCCTGTGTGTCCAATGGTCCGGCCTTGTTTAAGATCTCCTCCGGAATAAAACTTTTACCGATATCATAGAGTGTTGCCGTGATGCCTATGTCATAGAGATTCTGATCCTTAAAGCCGAGGGATTCCGCCTGGGCCATGGTCAGTATGCAGACATTGATGACATGGGTGAAGGTGTAATCATCGTTTGATTTCAGGGGCGTCAGGAGTGAGAGCGGGTTGAGGTTTC
>JAMOMO010000268.1 GCA_027067035.1 Desulfobulbaceae bacterium | reverse complement strand
GAGTCCCCTGTTTCCTTCCAATACCACAAAATCTGCAGCAGAAGAGTGTTCCAGAAACGATCTTTTTATTACCTCTTCTGTCATCAGGAAAGGATCAAGATTGTAACACTTCCGGCCTGCGGCAAGCTTCATCCAGCCGGCATCGATATAGTCGGGACCCTTTTTAAAGGGCACCACAGTCCTGCTGGAAGCGGCAAGCGCTGCAGTTAACCCAACCGAGACAACACTCTTTCCGGATCCCCCGGCAAGACCTGCAACCACAATTCCTTTTGTCATATCTCTTCGCTGTATTCAGACAGAGGGATGTCCACACCCCTCTCCATGTTAATGTTCTGTCCTTCCATGCAGGGCCCATGCCTCTGCATACATACTGTTCAGCTGCTTTTCAAGCAGCAGGCGATACTCCTCAATTCCATCAGACTTGATCTTTGCAGGAACAACGAGGGGTTCACCATAAAAAAAATCAATGGTTGAGAAAGGCAGCGGCAGGACCGTTCCATCCCAGGAACCAAAACGCTTATAACGGCTGCAGGACCAGATCAAGGGCAGAACAGGGGCCTGGGCACGTGAAGCCAGAACAATGCATCCGGCCTGCACCACCCGTTCCGGACCCTGGGAGCCGTCGGCCACAATAGCGGCGTTTTTGCCGTTACGCATATGACGTATCAAGCCCTTGATTGCCTGAACCCCACCCCTTTTTCTTGAACCCCGCACGGTTTCATAACCCATTTTTTCCACAACCCTGGCCACAAACTCGCCATCCTTGCTGGCACTCACCATGGCCACACTGTTTTTCTTGCGCATATAATAGAGAATGAAAAAGATTGAGTAGTGCCAGAAACTTGCAATTGCCGGCTCATTCCGGGTGCCCACCTTATCCCAGTGACGCTGCCCGTGAACCCTGATTGTGCAAGTGGCAAACAGCAGCCGTGTCACCCAGAAAAACAGCACAGGTACCAGCCACAGTGCAACGCGATACCGGAATCCCTTTTTCATCCTATCTCTATCTCCAGTTTGCGAAGAGCCTTGATCCTGTCACGAAGCGCCGCTGCCTTTTCAAAGGCCAGCTCTCCTGCAGCCTCCTGCATCTCTCTTTCCAGTTTCTTAATCTCCGCTTCAAGTTCCTGTATACTGTAGTAGACAGGAAGATCCTCTGCAGCCGTCAATATGCCATGGTCATCAGCTGCCCTGTAGCCACTTGCCTGAAGATGCTTCTGCAGGGTATCCTTCACCGTTGACCGTATGGTCTGCGGCACAATACCATGTTCTGCATTATATGCTTTCTGGATTTTTCTTCTTCTTTCGGTTTCCTCAATGGTCCGCTGCATGGAACCCGTTATTTCATCACCGTAGAGAATAACCATTCCTTCAGAATTTCTTGCGGCACGTCCACAGGTCTGGATGAGAGAACGTTCGGAACGAAGGAAGCCCTCTTTGTCCGCATCAAGTACTGCAACCAGAGAAACCTCTGGAATATCAAGTCCTTCCCTCAGAAGATTAATGCCGACCAGGACATTATAATCCCCCTTGCGCAGGTCTCTTATGAGTTCGATCCTCTCAAGAGTCTTGATGTCGGAATGGAGATAACGGATTTGAATATCAAGTTTTTCATAGTAATCGGTGAGATCCTCAGCCATGCGTTTGGTCAGGGTGGTCACAAGAACCGCCTCATTTTTTTCAGTACGGATACGGATCTCTTCGAGGAGGTCATCCACCTGATTTGTTGCGGGACGAACCTCTATCCTGGGATCAAGAAGGCCGGTGGGACGGATTATCTGATCCACAAGACGCCCTTCCGCCTGCTCTATCTCAAAGGGACCGGGCGTAGCTGAGACGTATATTACCTGATTGATTCTCTCCCTGAATTCATCGAATTTAAGGGGCCTGTTGTCAAGGGCCGACGGGAGCCGGAAACCATAATGCACCAGTGTCTTTTTACGCGAGCGGTCACCGTTATACATACCATTTAGCTGCGGGACACCAATATGGGATTCATCAATAAAAAGGAGATAATCCTCCTCAAAATAGT
>JAMOMO010000267.1 GCA_027067035.1 Desulfobulbaceae bacterium | reverse complement strand
CATTGATAAATACTGTGCCCTGTTCAAGGATGAAGAGATACGGAGTTCTGAATGCATTTTTCGTCATAAAGACGGCTCTCCCCGGCACCTTTTGAAAAGCGCGGCGGTTATTCGCAATGATGAAGGGGTGCTGATAGGCGGGGTGGAGACCTTGACCGATTTATCACGTGTGGTGGCAGGTGAGGAGATAATAGCATCCTTAAAGGAGCAGTTACAGAGCGGACAGAAGGATTTTGGTGATATTGTCGGGAGTTCCGAGGCAATGCGTCATGTCTTTGATCTGGCCGCCAGTGCTGCGGCATCCGAGGCTCCGGTGGTTGTCTACGGTGAATCCGGTACCGGTAAGGAACTGCTGGCCAGTGCCCTGCATCGTCACAGCAATCGGTCGACGGGACCGTTTATCAAGGTGAACTGTGCCGCCTTGAATGAAAATCTTCTGGAAAGTGAGTTGTTTGGTCATGTCAAGGGGGCCTTTACCGGGGCTGATCAGCCGCGGATAGGGCGTTTCGAAGCGGCCAATAACGGCAGTATATTTCTTGATGAGATTGGGGATCTGCCCATGTCCACCCAGACCAAGCTCCTGCGTGTTCTTCAGGAAAAGGAGATTGAAAGGGTGGGGGACAACCGTACCATCAGGATTGATGTCCGGATTATCACTGCCACCCATAAGGACCTCGGCGAACTGATTGAGCAGGGTACATTCAGGGAGGATCTGTTTTACCGGATCAACGTAATACCCGTCAATCTCCCGCCGCTCAGGGAGCGCCGTCCGGATATACCGCTGCTGGTGGAGAAATTTATCAGGGTGGTGGGAGAGAAATCCGACAAGAAGATCAGTGGAATCAGTGACGCGGCTCTGGATGCAATGATCAACTATCCATGGCCGGGCAATGTCCGTGAGTTGATCAATGCCATTGAATATGCCTTTGTGGTCTGTCCTCGTGGCCGCATAAAGCCTGAGCATCTTCCCCAGCACCTGCATCATGTCCGTGTCGAGCGGGGCAGTTCAGAACCGGACGGAAGGCGGGCCAGGGTACTTCAGGCCCTGGAAGAGGCAAACTGGAACCGTACCAGAGCCGCTGCTCTTCTCGGGGTGAGCCGGGTGAGTCTGTGGAAATGGATGAAGGCTTATGGACTGGGGACTGCGGGCTGAGGGGCATCTCAGCTGCAGCTCACATTTATCCTGTCTGAAGGGTTTAATTTCGCTGCAGCGGCAAAAAAAGAGCGTTTTTATTCTGCCACCCGTCTTGCTGTCCAGTACCGTTTTTTCCAGTAGGATTCGTTGAGTCCGGAGATCATGACTCCCTTGCTGGTGGAGGCATGGAGGAATTTCATGTCTCCAAGATAAATTCCCACATGATTGTAACGGATGCTGGTTTTGAAGAAGACAAGATCACCGATACGGAGTTCACGCAACGGGACATATCTGCCAATTAATACCTGGGAGTTGGTGGTTCTGGGGATTTTATAGCCCAGTCTGGTGCGAAAGGTGATATAGGCAAAGCCGGAACAGTCGATACCGCTTCTCTCAAGACCACCCATTCTATAGGGGGTTCCACGCCACTCCTGATACTGTTTGAGCAGGACTTCCTGAACGGCTCTGCTGTTACTGAGAGGAATGGCCGTGGATGTTTCCGGGACCGATACCGGTCTGGTGTGTATGCTGCCGTCTCTCAGTGAACAGCCTGCCATTGCGGCGAGCACAAAGAGTAAAAAAAGAGATCCTGTGACAGGGCTTAGTCTGGTTTTCATACTATTCCTGCAGTAGAATATTTCACACTGACTTGCTGACCCGGTATCTGCGAGCCCGGGCAAGCGGACTGACTCTCCTGTTAGCGTACTACGGGAAAAGTAAATTTTGTATATCACTTATTGTTTTACCATGGTGGATTCCGGTTTTCTGCGAAAATATTCATAGTGGGTGCAACAGACACGTTTATGAAAAAAACCTTTTTTATTCTCCTACTCATCCTCTCGCTTCTGGGCGGATTTACCTGGACTGTCGTGACCCGTCTGAATGATCAGGTCGT
>JAMOMO010000266.1 GCA_027067035.1 Desulfobulbaceae bacterium | reverse complement strand
AGGTCTTTGTCCCTGCTGCAGCTTTTCCGGAAGAGTTTTTCGGCACTGGATCTCTGTTGCGGGAAGAGCATGGGGCTGTAGAGGGCCTCACCCGCCCAGCTGTTTTTTGCCAGATGGTGGTAGGTGTCACTTCCAACTGCAGCCGCCGCAGTGAGGTAGGGGTGAAAGAGGCTGGTGGCAATCCTGCGGGGGGTACGGGTGTCCAGGTAGGCTTTCAGTGCCGCAAGCTGAATGGACGGTCTGTTGAAAATGGACCAGGGCATTGAGATCAGGCCCAGTCTGAAAGGGGGTGCAGGTGTGTCGTGCATCACTGATAGATGATTTCTGTACCGTCTGGCGGGGTGAAGGAGAAGAGTCGTTCCATGAGCTCACTGTCATCGGGATCAAGGGAATTTATCTTGAGCCTGCTGAAGTTGAGGACAGTGAGGGTGTCGAAGTGGTCAAGAATCTCTATGCGTCGTATGAGGGAGTCTTCGGTTACCCAGAGCTGTATGGAGGCAACCTGACTTGCCTGCGACCGTGGAATAAGTTTTATCACTTCTGTGCCGTCTCCGGCCCGGCCAGGCTGATCCGGCGGCAGGATACTGAAGTCTTTCTGCAGTCTCCCGGATCCGGTGAAAAAGGAATAGGTGAGGTCCTGCTCCAGTGCCTTTGCCGGGGTGACGATCATCTGGGAGAGGGAGGCGAAATACATGGAAAAATTCACTCCGTCACTCACCAGAATCTGTTTGTCCGGAGCAAGATAGTTCCAGCGCATTTTTCCGGAATGTGTTTTGTCTTTGCTCTTTATGAAGAATGCCTGACCACTGCCTTTTCTGGGACGACCGCTCAACTGGCCTCGGGTATCCTGAACAAAATCAAAGCTGAGGGACTCTATGGCATCATATCTCTTCTGCAGTCTGGCGGCGACCTCTTCAGGCGTTTCGGCGTGCAGGGTTGCGGCGCAGGAGAAAAACAGCAGAAACAGAAGCAGACTGATCCGCAGTGAGAAATGTAACGGTGTGTAGGGATTCATGCAAGTATCAGCTCCATGGGCCGTGAAAAGATACGTTCAGCCACCTTTCTGGCTGTTTCGGTACTGTCTGAGACGTAATAGCTGTGACTGACACATTCTTCCCGGCTGACAATCTCCGGGTTACGTGTGAGAAACTCTTTGACATAGTGAGCTGTTTCAACGGAAGAGTCAATGAGTTTTACCCGTTTTCCAATGCGCGGCTGAATAAGCTCTTTGAGCAGGGGATAATGGGTGCAGCCGAGTACGAGTGTGTCTATCTGCTTTTCCTTGAAGGGGTGGAGGTAGCGTCGCAGAATCATTTTGGTTTCCCGTTTGTTGAGCCAGTCCTCTTCCACCAGGGGGACCAGCAGGGGGCACGCCTGCTGGGAGACTTTGCACTCAGGGCGTTTTGCCAGGATGGTCTTCTGGTAAATACCGCTCTTTACGGTTGCCCTGGTGCCGATGATCCCCACCCGGCCGTTGCTGCTTGTTGCTGCTGCACGATGTGCTGCCGGTGAAACCACCTCAATGATGGGTACCTTGAATCGCTCTCTGAGACTCGTCGTTGCCACTGATGATGCGGAGTTGCAGGCGATGATGATGAGCTCCGCACCTCTGTCTAACAGAAATTCAGTGTTGCGGATGGAGTATTCGATGATGGTTTTTGGACTTTTGGGCCCGTAGGGCGTCCTTGCAATATCTCCGTAGTAGATAAGAGAATGGTCGGGAAGGAGCTGCTCAACGGCATGGGCCACCGTCATACCGCCGACGCCTGAATCAAAGATACCGATCATTTCTGAATCCGTGACGAAAAGTGGGCAACAGATGTCATAATATGCTGATTGTATAAAATTTTCTGCAAAGAGTGGCCCGTTTTTTTCTGCACTCTGCCGGATGTTTCTGTCCTGCAGAGCATTTACCGGCATTGCCGGCAAATGCTCACGGATTCAGGTCATTGTTTGAGGAAGACTTATTTCTGAGTGCTTTTTCTGGGGCTGGTCTTTTTTTTGCCTGCAGCGGCTTTTTTCCGGGCTGCGATGGATTTTTTCAGTGCCTCAGGAATGCCGCGTTTTTTTCCGGCCTTCTTTCTTTTTTCGGTGATTGATTTAGCACAGAGGGGCTGACGTAATGAAAAACCGTACTTTATCTTATAGTCTCGCCTGGTCAGTCCATGGGTTTCCAGGTGTTTAAAGGAAAGACTTTTAAATTCTTCACCACATTCAAGGCAGATAATTTTATTCTTCAGTATGGACCTTTCAGGAGTGATTGCAGGTTTGTTAGGATCACTGTCGGGAACTTGTTCTCCTGTTTCCATTGCTTTTAAATTTTTGAGGGTAACAAAAGTTTCTTTTAATGATTCCTGTAATTCTTCGATGGACATAGTTTTTGAGTTACCCTGTGCCTGAACGATTTCTGCTGCCATTTCAACCAGTGTTTTTGACATATTGTTCTCCTGATGCGTATATTTTGGAATGTTGTTATATTAAAAAGCCATTAATGATTATTGTGATAGTATAACGCGAAGTGTAAAAGTCAAGTGAAGAGAGCAGCTTCATTGAATGGTGGAATATCTTCTGTTCTTTTTTATGCCCCCCGGGGGGGGTGTTGACATGCTCAAAGGGGAGCATTACATTAGTCAGCAATCGGGTGAATTTAGTACTTTGTTTCCCCGGGATAGAGAGAAGAAACCGTAAAAACAGATATGTATTGTGGAGTTGAGAAATGCCAGTTTACGAGTATGAGTGTCCCGAGTGCGAAAAAATATTTGAAGTCCAGCAGCGTATGAGTGATGATCCTCTCACCCAGTGTCCTGACTGCGAAGGACCTGTGAAAAAAATAATGTCCCGAAGCTCTTTTCAGCTGAAGGGCGGGGGCTGGTATGCGGATGGTTATTCCTCGACCCGGCCGGCAGCCAAAAAGGAATCGGCCGCTTCAGAAAAGTCTGCTCCTCCCTGTAAATCGTCGGGAAGCTGTCCCTGCGCTGCGGCCAATTCCTGAGTAGAGAGATTTGTTATTCCTGCGGGATGCTGCATATGGCCATGGCATCCCCGTAGGAATAAAAGCGGTATCCCCGTTCGATGGCTTTGCCGTATGTATTCATCAGAACCTCCCGGCCGCAGAGGGCTGATACCAGAAAAAGCAGGGATGATTCCGGCAGGTGGAAATTGGTGATGAGGTTGTCCACGACTTTGAATCTGTAGCCGGGCATGATGTAAAGGTTGCACCAGTCTTCTCCTGCCTGTACTTCTCCAGTTGTGTCGGACATGAATTCAAGCGTCCGCACCGTGGTGGTTCCCACGGCCCAGATTCTTCCACCCGCCTTTTTTGCTCTGTTTATTGCATCTGCTGTTTCCTGTGAAACGGAGACATACTCCTGGTGAATGCTGTGTTCCCTGATGTCTGTGCAGCGGACCGGTGCAAAGGTTCCGTGGCCCACGTGCAGGGTGATGGCAGTGACTCCTGTTCCCCTGGCTTCAATGGCCGTGAGGAGTTTCTCAGAAAAATGAAGTCCCGCGGTGGGAGCGGCAACCGCTCCTGTCTTGTGGGCATAGACGGTCTGGTAACGCTCTTTGTCCTCCCCGGTACTGCCGTTTTCCCTGCTGATATAAGGTGGCAGAGGAATCTGGCCATACTGTTCAAGGAGAGATCCCAGAGAACGCTCCTTTGCGTAACGGAGTTCAATGGAGACCTTGCCTCCATCAAGGAGCCGCAGCACTGTTGCAGACAGCTCCGGTCCAAGATCCAGGGCTGTCCCCGGTTTTGGACGTTTGGAGCTTTTTATCAGCGTGGTGACTTCAGCCCGCATTTCGCCTGCCTGCGTTTCTTTTTCCACCGGATAGCTCAGCAGGAAGACTTCAACTTTTCCTCCGCTTTCCTTGTGCCCGTAGAGGCGGGCCGGAAAAACCCTTGTGTTGTTCACCACCAGCAGATCACCGGGCTGCAGCAGCTCTATGATATCTTTGAAATGGCGGTGCTGTCGTCTGCCGCTTTCACGATCCAGAATAAGCAGTTTTGAGTTTTCCCGTGCATCAGCCGGGTGTTGTGCAATATTCTCAGGGGGAAGATGGTAGTTGTAGGCCGAAAGATCGAATTCCTGTTGCATGGGTTTTTCGCTGCGTGTAAATTGTCTTTGAAAGAAGAGGATCGTGAAGGATTCTGGTGCAGCCGATCCTTCTGAATAGATTTATGATACTGACTGCTTCACTACTGACTGAAACACGGAGCCTGATGCTCTGAGAAAGTATGGAACAGCCAGTTGTTACTCTCTGGAAACCGTCTACCTACCATGTTCCTTGTCGTTTGTGCAACAGAATTTGAGCTTCAGGCGCTGGCCGCGCAAAGTGATCCGCTTCTGAAGAACTGGATATCGCTCGTCACCGGAGTGGGTCCCGTGGAGACGGTACTTGCTCTGACCCGTTTTTTTGAAAGCCGATCCGCTGCTTCCCGCGATGAGATCCATGGGGTGCTGAATTGTGGAGTGGCAGGCGCCTATGTCCGCGATGGCGCTGCAAAGGCCGACCTTTTGGAAATTTGTCTGGCTGAAGAGGAGCTCTTTGGAGATCTCGGGATCTCGTATCCCGACCGCATTGAGGCGCTGGATGAAAACCTGTTGCCCCGGCAACGCTTTTCCCTTGATCCTGATCTGCTGGATCGGGCGGAGTCACTGCTTGTGCAGCAGGGAATCCCTGTGCAGCGGGGAGTTTTTGTCACTGTAAGCGGGGTAACGGCTACTGAGCAGCGCGGCTCCATGCTGGAGCGGCAGCATGCCGGGCTCTGTGAAAACATGGAAGGGGCTGCTGTGGCCAGGGTCTGCATGGAGTATCATGTTCCCCTGCTTGAGCTGCGGGCCATATCTAATTATGTTGAAGAGAGAGATCCCGGTCGCTGGAAATTACCTGAGGCCTGTGAACGTGCCGGTACGGCAGCAGCTGTTTTCCTACAAGCGATGAGCATATAATGAAATCACCATTGAGTCTTGGCTATTCTCCCTGCCCCAACGATACCTATATTTTTTACGGCCTCACCCATGGCCGGGTTCCCCTTGACGGGATCGAACTGGCCGTTCCCGAGCTTGAAGATGTGGAGAGCCTGAACCGCCGGGCCCTGGAACACAGCTTTGATATCACAAAACTCTCCTTTCATGCCCTCGGACATGTGCTTGATGAATACTGCGTGCTCTCGGCCGGTTCTGCTCTTGGCCGCGGTTGCGGACCTCTTCTGGTGGCGGGATCCGGCTTTGACAGGGGGGATCTGGATCATGCGCGAATCGCAATTCCGGGGAAGCTGACCACGGCAAATCTTCTGTTTCGGATGTTTGCACCCGGTGCATCCCATCTAGTTGAAATGCGTTTTGATGAGATTATGGCAGCCGTTGCCTCCGGCAGAGTTGATGCCGGAGTGATTATCCACGAGAGCCGCTTCACCTACGCAGAGCAGGGTCTGGTCTGTTTACAGGATCTCGGCTCCTGGTGGGAGGAGACATCGGGCCACCCCATTCCCCTTGGCTGTATTGCTGCCAGGCGGTCTCTTGGGCGTGAGGTGATCATGGAGATCGACCGGGGTATCCGTGATTCCATTATCTGGGCGGACAGACATCAGGAAGAGTGCTTTCCCTATATCCGGCAGTATGCTCAGGAGATGGACCTGAAGGTCATGCAGAGTCATATTCAGCTCTATGTAAATGATTTCTCGCGTGCCCTCGGAGAGGATGGGCTTGTGGCCATAGAAAGTTTTCTGCGGCGTGGCCGTGAGGCCGGGATTCTTCCGGAACTCTCTGGCAGTATGAGTCTGCTGCCATGATCGGCAACAGTGATGGGAAACCGCAGGCACCCCTGCGTGCCTGTCTGCTTATCGGCGGGCGCTCTTCCAGAATGGGACGCCCCAAGCATCTGATCTGCGGGAAGAACGGCAGGACATGGGTCGAGAACACGGTGAGCCTGCTTCGACCGTTCACCCGTGATATTGTGCTCTCAGGGGGGGGGGATGTACCGGAAAGTCTTGCCTCTCTGACCCGTCTGCCCGATGTGAAAGGAGTACAGGGACCCCTCACCGGGATCCTTGCAGCCATGCGCTGGAAACCTGATGCCTGCTGGCTGCTGCTGGCCTGTGACATGCCCAATATCACCCCCGAGGCGCTGCAGTGGCTTGTTGCCAGCAGAAATCCTGATTCCTGGGGAACCGTTCCCCGTCTTCAGAAGGATGGCTTTGTGGAACCCCTGCTGGCACTGTATGAACCCCGTGCCAGGGATTATTTTGAGCAGTTCTGCGAGTCGGGGATTCTGCGAATTTCCATGGTGGCCAGGCAGCCGTACATTGCCACTCCCGTTATCCCGAAGTCTCTTTGCGGAGCCTGGAGGAATATCAATACTCCAGATGAACTGTCCCGTTCCCTGCTCTTGAAATAGGTATTGTCGGGTCTGCAGGCAAACGGGTGAGACCGGCTTGTTCACTCTTACTATAAAACTTTTGTTAAGGATTCAGAGCCATGGACAAAGAGAGCATGCGGAGAGAGGATCGTCGGACGACGGAGGGTGAGGCGCGGGCCCTCCTTGAAAGGGGAGAGTACGGCATCCTCAGTTGCGTGTCCCGTCAGGGGATTCCTTATGGTGTTCCCCTGAACTATTGTCTGCTGGGGCGGGATATCTGTTTTCACTGTGCCGGGGAGGGAAAAAAACTCGACAATATTGAGTGGAATGCGCAGGTCTCTTTCTGTGTCGTGGGAAAGACGGAAATCCTTCCCGGCGAGTTTGCCACCATCTACGAAAGCTGTATTGCAGAGGGCCGGGTCGTGGAGCTTTTTGATGCAGAAAAGCTGCTCGCACTTGAAGGGCTTCTTCAAAAATATTCTGCTGATTTCATGGCAGAAGGGTTGCACTATATCAATACATTAAAGGGGCAGACCAGAGTCTTCAAGATTGTGGTGAAATCTGTTTCAGGTAAGGCAAGAAAAAAGAGAAAAAGTGTGCAGTGAATAGCAGCTCTGCCATATTGCATCTTACCGTTTAACTGTGTTTGTTTCTTTTGTGCTGGTCGGGATAACTTGATAGTCTAAGTGATGTGGTGATATAATAAACAGTGTCTTTTCGATCTTCAGTGACCTCAACAGCCTGGCTGTAGTGATAGGCTGGGTTCTTCAGGGGGGCTGATGGGGTATCTCACATTTTCCAGCAGGAGCAGCTATGGCAGAATTGTACAGGAAGATGATCGGAATCGGAGTTCTCAGCGTGTGCGGTCTCTTTGTTACAGGGTTTATCTGCTCCGGCACCACTGTTGCGGCAGAGAGCAGTGGGAATAAACTGATTATCACTCATGTGCGTCTGCTTTTTGAAAACGGCAAGCCAGTGTCTTTTGTTGAAACAGGTGACACTGTTCAGGCCTATGCAGTTATAACGTATCGTGGCGCGGGGCTTTTCGAGGGGCAGTGGAAGGTGAATGGACGGCTGGTGTCACGACTGCAGAAACAGTTGAACGGCAGGCGTTCCTTTACTGTTACCACTCCAGAGATCCCGGCCCTTCCAACAGAACAGCTGGGTTCCTATCGTCTGGAATTTATGATCACCAGCCCCCCCGGCGGCCACACAGAGCCGCTTCTGTTACTCTATCACGTCACGGGACAGGGGAGACCAAGCTCCTGAAATCAGGATAAGGACAAAGCTTCATCAGGGTCAGATGATACCTTTCTTTTTCGCTTTGGTCAGGGCATCTCTTCTGTTTTTTGCATGAAGCTTCCCGTAGATCTTTTTTATGTGGGAATGGATGGTGTGTGGGCTGATGAAGAGGTTCTTTCCCAATTCTTTGTAGGTGTGGCCCTGTTCCATCCCCTTGAGGATCTCTTTTTCTCTTGAGGTGAGCAGGAACTGTTCATCAATTGTGTTGTCCTGAAATTCATTTATCACAGCCCTGGCAATGCGCGGACTCATCGGTGCACCACCTGAGGCCAGATTTAGAATCGCTTCAACCAGTTCATCCGGTGTGGCCCCTTTGAGAATGTACCCTGAGGCTCCGGCTTTTAATGCCGAGAACACAGTGTCTCTGTTGTCAAAAACGGTGTGTACCAGGATATCGATATCGTGCCGTTTTTCTTTAATCCGGGCAATGAGCTCAATCCCGGAAATCCCGGGCAGACCGATGTCGGCCAGAAGCAGATTGTATGAGATGGAATCCAGTTGATCCAATGCCTCTTCACTGCTGGAAAAACTGCCGGTTACTCTGAAATTCTCCTCTCCTTCCAGCATAAGCTCAAGGTTTTCCCGCAGCATGGGGTTGTCTTCAACGATCACTATTTCAATGTTCATCCGCACCTGCCTTTATGGTAATGGGGTGAAAAGTTTCCTGTCTCCTCAGAATGGCTATTCTACTGAAGCAGGGGGATTTCCAGACTGATTGTGGTTCCCCTGTTTACATTTATGCTGAGAGTACCACCTACCTGTTTTGCCCGGTTTTTCATGTTGCTCATGCCCCGTCCGGTTTTTTCCGTTGTTACGGTTCCTTTGCCGTCGTCTGCAAGATGGCAGTACAGGCTTGCTCCGGTGACCTGAATGTTGAGGTGGATCTTCTCAGCCCCCGCATGTCTGATAATATTGGTCATGCCCTCTTTTATTATTTTAAAGAAGTTCAGGACAACAAGAGGTGATGGCTGCGGGGCGCTTTTTGATATGTCTGAATGTTTGGTGAACACCAGCTGGTGAGATTCCGCCACTTTGGCACACTGCTGGTGGAGCTCTGCCGTCAGGGTTTCCCAGGTAACATTTTTTGTGTCAAGGATGTCCATAAAACTTCGAATTTCAACTATGGAATCATCACAGATGTCTGCAATATCGGAAAATATGCTCTCCACCGGCTGGGTGATATTTCCATTTACCACCATCTGTGACAGGAGTTTTATATTCACAAGATTTCCGCCAACGCCATCATGGAGGTCCTGGACCAGCTGTTTTTTCAACTCGGCACTGCGGCAACGTTCGCTTATATCCCGGAGAATAGCAACCGTATGTTTTTCTTTGTTAATGGCAATTTTTGAGAGGGTGACTTCAACGGTGGCCGGGAGACCCTTTTCATTTGTTATCCTCAGTTCAACCGGAGGAGACTTCTGTGACGGGGCCTGTTCGTTCTGGGAATGATTTTCAGGTTCCAGTGGGATATCTATGAGATCGTTGATTTCCTTTCCCTGCGCCTCTTCATTATTGAGGGAAAAAAAATCCTCGGCTGCAGGATTAATGTAGGATATCTCGCCCTTTTCATTTATCAGGATAATGGCATCACTGGCTGCCTGGGTTATGGTCCGGTACATCTTTTCCCGGGCCAGCAGTTCCTCCCTGTAATGGGTGATGGATTGTTTCATTCTGTTGAATCCGTCTGCTGTCTCCCTGATTTCAGTGAAAATGGAATCAATACTGCATTCGGGCCCTGGAGTCTGTTCCTCGATGGCCCTGGCCTCCTGCTGCAGTTGCCTGATAGGGCTGATAATGGCTCTGGCAAAGCGAAGGGCAAGAAGGGATGCCAGCAGTGAAAGGATGATCGTGGCAATCAGATTGTAGCGTCTGTTGGCCCTGATTTCTCCCAGATAGTCATTTTCAGGAATATACATTCCTATGATCCAGTCCAGTTCATCTCCCGGAAAAGGGGTGAACATGGCTACAAAATCGTTGCCCTGGTCGGTGAAGGAGGTGAAAACAGGTTTTTTGAGTCCTGACAGATCGTAGGAATTAATCTGTTTTGAAACTGCAGCCATTGCTTTACTTATGGTGCTCTGGTTGAGTTCTTCCAGTTTTGGCAGGCGCAGACCGTTTCCGTCGTC
>JAMOMO010000265.1 GCA_027067035.1 Desulfobulbaceae bacterium | reverse complement strand
GCATTGTGGGCACAGTTTTCCTCCGCCGGGGTGACCTTGCCGCGCCCGGTAAACCGATTCTCAGCCTCAACTCTCTGACACAAAAACTCACCTTCAGCTTCATGCCGGGAAAAGCAGCCATAGCAGCGGGACAGCAGGTACTGCTCAACAACACCCCCGTTGCCAGGGTATCAACCCTCTACGATGATGCCAGAAACGGCCTGACTGTGGCTGAGATAGCCCTGGAGCAGCGGATGGAAGAACTGCCCAGCGGCAGCTTTCTTACCATACAGGTGATCACCAAAACTGCATCCGGCTGCTCTGTTCCCATTCAGGCCCTGCTGCACCGGCCGGAAGGAGAGAGCATAATGCTTTACCAGGGGGATCGTTTTCACGAAAATGGAGTCACAGTTTCCGCCCGTGACAATGACTTTGCCCTGATTGACCCCTGTTTCACCCAACCGGTGGCCGTTGCCTCTGAAGCCAAACTCAGCCTCCTGCCCTCCCATGGCAGAGTCAGTATTTTCTCAGGAAAGAACGATGAATAAAAGCTGGATTGAACGGCTGCTTGGACGGCCCTATTTTATTTACTCATTTCTGACCCTTTTTCTGCTCCTTGGCATCGTTGGCTACAACAGCCTGGACAGAAAGCTGTTTCCGGAATCAAACTATCCGGAAATTGCCATTGTCATCGTACAGCCGGGTGGATCAGCCAAGACCATTGCCGCCAATATTGCAGTACCGGTTGAAGAAGAGCTCTATACCCTGGGAAAAATACGCAGGGTATACTCCACAACCATTGATGAAGTAAGTGTCATACGTGCAGAGTTTGAGTACAGCAAAGATCTGGAGCTTGCCGCCAGTGACGTGAGTACAGCTCTTGAAAAGATTCGATCCTCCCTGCCCACTGACATCCTCGAACCGCAGCTCCATAAAATATCTGCGGCAACCGCACCGGTGGTTGTCATTGCAGTCAGCTCCAAAGACGGCTATCCCCTGGAAGATATCCGTCAACTGGCGGAAAACACCCTGAAGCAGGAGCTCATCAAACTGCCGGGAGTGGCAAATGTCGACATCTTCGGCGGTTATAAAAAAGAGATTCAGGTCATTGTGGACAAGGATAAGCTTGACCGCTACGGACTCGGCATCGGGATTGTTCTTGCCACATTGCAGTCCAACAACAAAGACTATGCCATCGGGTTTCTCACCAGTGACAAGGAACGTTACCTCCTGAAATCACCTGGCCGTGAGGAGAGTATCGACGGCATTAAAGCCCTGCAGATCACAGCAGATGTCTCACTCGGTGATGTGGCGGACATCTACTTCGGTCACTACGAGAACTCGGCCGGCTACTATGGCAACGGGAAGGAGTCCATTGCCATTTCAGTGCAAAGGGGGCTTGATGCCGATGTGGTACGGACCATTAACGGAGTGGAGGCCGAGCTCACAAAAATCAGGGCCGCCTATCCGCAACTCGAATTTGAGATAACCGACACCCAGAAAGATACCATTGTCCAGTCCACGGATAACATGTTTGAGTCCCTGCGGGACGCCATACTCATGTCCACATTTGTGGTCTTTATCTTCCTGGCCAGCTTCAGACAGGTGCTGGTGGTTCTGGTGACCATCCCCCTGGTCTATGCCACCACGATTGCCCTGATGTGGCTTTTCGGCATTGAATTCAACGTGGTCACTCTCACCGGAATCATCCTGGCCCTTGGTCTGCTGCTTGATGATGCAGTGGTGGTCATGGAGAACATTGAGCGCCACTATCGGGAACTCGGCTCTGAAATACACAAGGCTGTACTCGAAGGCACCAAAGAGATCATGTTTGCCGATCTTTCAGGTACCATCACCACCATGATAGCCCTTGCTCCCATCCTCTTTGTGGGCGGATATCCACAGACGGTTTTCAGACCACTCACAGCCACCCTGCTGCTGGCACTGGCTGCCTCCTACATCATCTCAATCACAGCAGTCCCCCTGCTCTCCATGAAGATACTGACATTGAAGTACTCCTGGCTCCTGCGCTCGGAGGCCTTCTTCCACAGAATCTCAAG
>JAMOMO010000264.1 GCA_027067035.1 Desulfobulbaceae bacterium | reverse complement strand
GATCTAGGTAATATATAATTTTTTCCTGCATGAGAGTTCAATTACTTCATCACGTCTTGTTATAAATCTCTTTATAACGATTTAACATAACCCGAGTAAGCATCCCATACGTGGATAACGATGTATTTTTTTCGGGTGGGTCGTTTCCAGTTAGCCTTTCCTCTCACTTTGTTTTTATACCGTTTCGGTCGGAACGTTTCTTGATCTCAGCATTTATCCAGATTTTTCCCTTCCACTCTGTGGAGGACCCTCGCCTTGTTGCCATGGGGTATGATGAAAATAAGGGCTAATTTTGCGTCTTTTTTGTTCTATCGTACTGTTTTTAAAAAAGTAAATTGTCATGTCCGGTGACCTGATATTCCGGATATTCCCCTGTGTCTTTCCCTGCTCTGCTCGTATATTCGTTCGACGATCTATATTCTTAACTTTTAAATTATTGTAATTCCAAGATGTTGTGCGTTTGCGCTGCTTCGAAACACCAGCCTGTTGTTGGGTGGCGCAAAATAAGCCCTGTAGGCGAAGGGTGTTGGGCGCATCCTGCGCTTAATTTATAGGTTATCTATAAATGAAAGGTTCTCGCAAAGGATATAAATGAAAAGGTGTATGTTAGTTATAGTCGGTATTTCCAGGAGTTAAACGCGGAGATCTTTTTTTTACGGTGTCTGTCCGTTTTTGGCACATACCTTGCGATAGAAGAGACAAACAAGAAAAGCATTACGCTGAAAAATGAGAACGGAGGATACCATGAGCATCCATACACTGACAAACGCAATGACGAATGATGGCGGTCATTCCCTGCTGCAGAAAACCATGAGGTTCTTCTCAAGCCTGAGTGAGCCCTTCTGGTTCTGCCTGTCCTTTCTCCTCTTCCTGCTCATGGGACCCTTCTCCGCAGTTGCCGTACTTTTCGGTCTCTGCACCCTGGCCAAAGAAAACAAGTCCAAGATGATTGAACCTGCAAGTATCTAAGGACTCAATTTAAACGTTTTTTTATTTCAATTTCATTAACCCAAGGAGGAAAAAGATGGCAAACGGATTTTCACTGGCAACAATTGCCGAACCAGAAGTAGGACGCCCCGGAATTAATGCACTGACCGGACTGTTTGGTCTGTTGATGGTTGTTGGCGTCGGAGCCGGACTGTACGGCTTTGTTGTCGGCCATGAGCACGTCTATAACAATACCCGTGAAGTGCCCTGGGGCCTGTTGATTTCAACCTATGCATTCTTTGCTATTACCTCCACCGGTCTGTGCCTGCTGGCGGCGATCAGTCATGTCTTCGGCGGCAATAAGATTGCCCCCCTGGCCAACCGCATGGTCTGGCTGTCACTGATCACCATTATAAGCGGCTTTTTGGTTATTGGAATGGAGATTGAAAATCCATGGCGTATGGCCATCTGGAACGTGATCTCCCCGAATCCGACCTCCAATATCTGGTGGATGGGTACCCTGTACGGCATGGCTGTCGGGTTTGTTATCCTTGAGTTCTGGCTCATCATAACCAAGCAGTACAAGATGGCCCTGGCTCTTGGTATCCTCGGTGCCTTTGCTGAAACCGCAGCCAACAGCTGTCTCGGCGGTGTCTTTGCCACCCTGCCCAGTCATCCGTTCTGGTACGGTGGTACGATTCCGGTCTACTTCCTGGCCTGTGCCTTCACCTCCGGTTCTGCTGCTGCGGTTCTCTTTACCCATTACGCCTATGCCATTCGCGGTAAAAGAATGGATGAGCAAATGTTTAACGGTGTCCAGGCTGCAGCAAAAGTGCTTATGCTCATGCTGATCCTGATCGGTGTTGCGACCTTCTGGAGAATGGTTTCCTTCTACGTCGGTGGAACCGATGCCGGCCGGACCGCAGCCGACACCCTGATCTCCGGCCCCCTGTCCACCAACTTCTGGGTTTTTGAAATCGCGATCGGCCTTGCCGCTCCGCTGCTGCTCCTGGCTCTGACTCGGGTACGAAGCCTTGCCGCCATGTCTGCTGCGGCCCTGATGACCCTGGTCGGCATGTTTGTCTCCCGACTGGACATGGTCACCGCAGGACAGCTTGTTCCCCAGTACCCGGGCTTTGAG
>JAMOMO010000263.1 GCA_027067035.1 Desulfobulbaceae bacterium | reverse complement strand
CAGAACCTTATCAATAAAATCAGCGGTTTTACGACCAGGACGTATCCCTGGAACAAAACCACCGTTCTTTTTCAGGTTTTCAGCCACATCATCGGGTTTAAAGGTAACCGCTGTATAAAAGAAGCAGAAGAATACGATCATCGCAATATAGAGAAGATAGTAGTAAAAACTTCCAGGGGCCATTGCCGCAGATACCTTTTGAACCCACTCAACCTGTATAAAACCACCAATGGTTGCTGGAAACATCATGATGGAAGATGCAAAGATCGGTGGAATAACACCTGCGATGTTAATTTTCAGCGGCAGATGGGAACTCTGTCCACCATAGACCTTTCTACCAACAACACGTTTTGCATACTGAATGGGTATCCGACGCTGAGCGGTTTCAAAGAAGACGATAACACCGACAACAAAAACCATAAATGCTATGATAATCGGGACAAAAAAGAGTGTTATCTCACCGGCTTTTATCAGCTGAAAGGAGTTCACCAGAGCGGCCGGGCCACGAGCCACGATACCTGCAAAGATGATCAGAGAAATACCATTACCAATACCACGCTCGGTCATCTGCTCGCCCAGCCACATGATAAATGATGTGCCCGCAGTAAGGGTAAGCATGGTCATGAGAATGAATGGAGTACCGGGATTGAGAACAATCGGTTCTCCGCCGGGACCGACCATGCTCTGCAGACCGGTTGCTATGAATGTCCCCTGAATAATACTCAGTCCAACAGTACCATAGCGCGTATATTGAGTGATCTTCCGCTGACCGGCGGCACCTTCCTTTTTCAGCGTCTCGAGCTGGGGAATAACAACCGTCAGCAGCTGAATAATAATTGAGGCTGAGATGTAAGGCATGATTCCAAGGGCAAAGATGGAAAAATTCTCCAACGCACCACCGGAAAACATATTAAACATCCCGAAGAGAGTTCCAGCATTTTTGGCAAAAAAAGCCGCAAGCGCCTCCCCGTTAATACCAGGGGTTGGAACCTGAACACCCATCCTGTAAACAGCCAGCATCGCCAGCGTAAAAAAGATGCGTTTTCTTAACTCAGATGATTTTGCAGCATTCTGCAGTCCGCTCATAATCTCTATCCGTACAGAAGCCAGACATCATCAGCTTCATTTGCTTTTGTGTAGCGCAGTTACTTGCTTTCCGTCTCTACTACTGTTCCGCCTGCTGCCTCGATTTTTGCTTTGGCACCGGCTGAAACCTTATCAACATTCACTGTAACAGCTTTGGTGATTTCACCATTGGCCAGTATCTTGACAGGTAATCCTTTCCGGGCAATGCCGAGTTCCACAAGGGACGCTGAATTCACTTCAGTGCCGGCATCAAGGCTGTCAAGATGACTCAGAGTGACAATGGAGTACTTGACGGTGTTGATGTTGGTAAAGCCCCGCTTTGGGAGACGTCTCTGTAATGGCATCTGGCCACCTTCAAATCCCGGTTTAATACCGGAACCTGAACGGGACTTAAATCCTTTATGTCCACGACCAGCTGTCTTTCCATGGCCGGTTCCCGGTCCACGTCCAAGACGTTTTCTCTGCCTGTTTGCTCCCTTGTTCGGGGAGAGATTTCCTAAATTAATCATTTTATGACTCCTCGACACGAACAAGATGCGAAACTTTGTTCAGCATTCCCTTGATCTCAGGGGTGGCTTTACGGGTTACACTCTTATGCATTTTTGTAAGTCCAAGACCTGTAAGAGTGGCACGAATCTTTTGGGTACTGCCGATCCCGCTCTTGACTAAAGTAAATGTAATTGTATCGGACATTAGACTACCTTTTACTCGATTTTAAATAGAAAAAAGCATGGACCATCATGGAGGGCACTCCTCCTGATTCAACCATGCTTATTGCTTCTTGTCAGGCCTGAATTTCTTCGACGCTTTTGCCGCGCATTTCAGCAATTTTCTGTGCTGAACGAAGAGATTTTAAACCATTAAGGGTGGCCTTAACCATATTATGCGGATTGTGTGATCCAAGACATTTGGTAAGGATATTATGTACCCCGACTGCCTCAAGGACTGCACGAACGGGACCACCGGCTATAACTCCGGTACCGGCGGATGCCGGTTTAAGGAGAACCTTTCCGGCTCCATAACGGCCAATCACCTGATGAGGGATGGAGAGATCGGTGAGAGACACGGATGTCATATCCTTTCTCGCCTTTTCCACACCTTTGCGAATTGCTTCAGGAACAAGATTTGCCTTCCCGAGTCCGTATCCAATTTTGCCCTTACCATCACCGACTACGACAATGGCACTGAAACTGAAGCGACGTCCACCTTTAACAACTTTGGCAACGCGATTAATGAATACAATTTTTTCGATAAATTCGTCGGAACTTTCGTTCCTTGAACGTTTGAAATCTGCCAAGGGAAATCCCCCCTTAATTTATATCTTTAAAATTGAAGCCCACCTTCACGGGCTCCCTCAGAAAGTGCTTTTACCCGACCGTGATAAATATACCCACCACGATCAAAGACAACTTTACTTACACCAGCGCTCTTTGCTGCTTCAGCAAGAAGCTGACCGACTTTTTTTGCATCATCGGTCTTGTTCGCGTCATCAGCCTTCTGAAAAGTCTTGTCCATTGTTGACATGGAGACAAGGGTCTTCCCAGCAGAATCATCAATGATCTGAGCATAAATATGCTTATTGCTTTTAAAGACTCTAAGGCGCGGTTGATCACTGCTACCTGTGATCTTTTTACGTATACGCCTTATACGCTTGGCCCTGGCTGTAGTTTTAGGATGTGTCTTAGCCATTATTCCCTACCATTTATTTGCTACCAGTCACATTATGTGGCTGCTAATTTACTTAAGCTGCTCCGGCTTTACCAACCTTGCGCACAATATGCTCGTCTTCATAACGAATACCTTTTCCCTTATAGGGTTCCGGTTTACGTATTCCACGAATCTTTGCAGCGGTAAGACCAAGCAATTCTTTATCAATGGACTCCACAACAATTTTATTGCTGCCATCAACATTGATCTGAATTCCCTCAGGAACAGGGAACTCAACCGGATTAGAAAAGCCGACATTAAGAGTCAGTGTCTTTCCGGACATATTTACTTTGTATCCAACACCTTCAACAATGAGAACTTTTTTAAAGCCCTCATGGACACCGACAACCATATTATTAATAAGGCTCCTGGTCATTCCACGAAATGCGTTGGTTCTTTTGCTGTTATCCCGGTTTTCAACGACAATTTCCTGATCCTTCATGGAAATTTCGAGTTCCGGTAAAACTTCACGTTCCAGTTTTCCCTTGCTGCCGGAAACTGAAATCATCTGTCCTTTGATATCAATCTTGACATCACCGGGGACAGGAATGGGCTGTTTTCCAATACGAGACATGATTACCTCCGTTATTTGCTGGTCTTACCAGACCTCGCAAAGAATCTCACCGCCTACATTACTGGCCCTTGCGGTTTTATCAGTAATAACGCCCTTCGAACTCGAAAGGATGGCAATTCCAAGACCGTTGAGAACAGTGGGTATTTCTCCGGCTCTTGCATATTTACGTAAACCCGGCTTGCTGATCCGTTTAATTCCGGTGATTACCGGAGTCTGATCAGAACCATATTTCAGATTGATGGTAAGGGTCCCCTGGGGGCCGGACGCATCTACCTGGTAGCCGGTTACATATCCTTCGTCTTGCAGGACCTTGGCAATATTTACTTTAGTTTTGGAAGCAGGCATCTCGACTGAGTCAAACTTTGCCATTACTCCATTTCTTATCCTGGTCAGCATGTCTGCCAGGGGATCGCTCATAGACATCGCGAACTCTCCTTATCAAAATTATATTTTGATCCAGTTTTATAGATTTACCAGGATGATTTAGTAACCCCTGTCACCTGTCCACTGGATGCTAATTTACGAAAACAGATACGGCACATGCCGAATTTACGAATGAACGCTTTTGGACGTCCACAAAGTGGGCATCTGTTATATTTCCGTACCGCAAATTTTGGCGTTCTTTTTGCTTTCGCAATGAGAGATTTCTTAGCCAAACCGACCTCCGATTCTAATAATTCTATGCTGCTTTAATGTAAGTTATAACTCTATGCCGGTTTCAAAAAAAGTTACTCAATCCCGTCGTCCGGCACAAAAGGCTTATCCTTTAAAAGGCATCCCCATCCGTTTCAAGAGGCTCAGGGCTTCTTTATCCGTCGGAGCTGAAGTAACAATACTGATGTTCAGGCCTTTAATTTTATCTATCTTATCGTAATCGATCTCAGGAAAAATAATCTGCTCTTTAACACCCATGGAAAAGTTACCCCTTCCGTCAAAACATTTGGGAGAAATTCCTCGAAAATCGCGAACTCGGGGAAGAGCAATATTTACCAGCTTACTGAAGAAGTCATACATCACATCAGAACGCAGTGTCACACGACAGCCAATGGGCATTCCTTCACGTAATTTAAAACCTGCGATAGATTTTTTTGCTCTGGTAATAACAGCCTTGCGTCCTGCAATGCGGGTAAGTTCCTCTACAGCTCCATCAATAATTTTGGGATTCTGTACGGCCTCACCAAGTCCCATATTGAGAACGATCTTCTCAAGTCTGGGAATCTGCATCACATTGGTATAACCAAATTCTTCCTGCAAAGCTGGTTTACATTCATTTATATAGTGGTCTTTCAGCGAACCCATTTGATACTCCTGGCAATTGCCTTTTTACCTTTTACTATTTACTTTCAATGGACTCGCCGCAGCTTTTACAAAAGCGTACCTTTGTTCCATCTTCTAAGAATTTTTTGCCAACGCGTCCGGTCTTGGTACACTCCGGACAGATCAACTGCAGGTTGGATACATGGATCGGTGCTTCACGATTCACAATCTGACCCTGCTGGTTCATTTCGGTACCCTTGGTGTGACGCTTAATCATATTAATACGTTCCACAAGAGCTTTATCTTTGTCAGGAAAGACCCTCAGAATTTTACCAACTCTGCCTTTATCCTTCCCTGCAATTACTTCTACCTGATCGTTTTTTTTCAGGTATGTCATTCCCTTTGCCATTTTCAGCACCTTTTGTTCAACCTCAACAAGTGGGTTGCATTGCTTACACGTTTTATAATACTTCGGGCGCGAGAGAAATAATTTTCATAAATCCCTGGTTACGCAACTCTCTTGCAACCGGTCCGAAAATTCGTGTTCCGACAGGATCACCTGTTCCAGAGAGAATTACCGCTGCATTTTCATCAAATTTAACCCAGGTATCATCCATACGCTTCATCTGTTTTGCGGTACGAACGATAACTGCCTTAACGACATCGCCCTTTTTTACCTTTGCATTTGGAAGGGCTTCTTTAACGGTGGCCACGATAACGTCTCCAATGGAGGCGTATCTTCTTCTGGTACCACCAAGAACTCTAATGCAGAGAACTTTTTTTGCTCCTGAATTGTCTGCAACATTCAGGACTGTTTCGCTTTGTATCATAGTTTCACCTGATTATTAATCAGTTGCTTTTCAAAAAAATGGAGTCATACGGCATGATGTTAAACAACAGCTTCCCGGATGATATCTCTTAACCGCCACCGTTTTTTCTTACTCAGGGGCCGACACTCTTCAATCTTGACGATATCGCCAACGTTACAGTTGTTTTCAGGGTCATCTGCAAGGTATTTCACACTCTTTTTGATGTACTTACCATAAAGTTTATGACGAACCTTTCTCTCCACGAGAACAACTATGCTTTTTTCCATTCTGTTACTGACAACAGTACCAGTTCTGGTCTTCTTAATTTTTTTTTGTCTCACTCATGATTGACACAATTTGAGTTATAATAATTTTTTACTTCGGTTAATGAACAGATTTTGCGATAACTCTCTAATTTTCATTAAACAGAGTCTTAATACGGGCAATATCCTTCCGGAGCTGTTTCAGAGTTGAAGTATTCTCAAGAGGTCTGATCTTATGCTGAAATGAAAGGTTGGAAATTTCCTCTTTCAATTCGACCAGCTTCTTCTGCAGATCATCGGTCGACATTGAGCGCAGTTCTGACATTTTCATAGTGTGCTCCCTTTCGTGATAACCTTTGTCTTAAATGGTAATTTTGCACCTGCGAGGGTAAGAGCCTTGATGGCCAACTCCTCGTCAACACCAGCCAGTTCATAAATAATTTTTCCGGGCTTTGTTACGGCAACCCAATATTCCGGACTACCTTTACCTTTACCCATACGAGTTTCAGCAGGTTTCCTGGTCACTGGTTTGTCCGGGAAGACACGAATCCATACCTGTCCCCCACGCTTGATTTTTCTGTTTATGGCAATACGGGCAGCTTCAATCTGTTGTGCTGTCAGTTTTCCGCTCTCAACTGCTTTGAGTGCGTAGTCGCCAAAGGAAATTGTGGAGCCGCGCTGTGCCTTGCCACGATTCTTCCCTTTAAAAACTTTTCTATGTTTGACCTTTTTAGGACTTAACATGGTTAAACTCCAATATTAATTATGGATTTTCATCAAATTACTTTCAGACTATGCTTCAGCCGGAGCATCCTTTGCACTAAGGACTTCACCTTTGAAAATCCACACTTTGATACCAATAATACCGTAAGTGGTTTTTGCCTCTGCCAGGGCATAGTCAATATCCGCCCGGAGGGTGTGAAGAGGAACACGTCCCTCACGAACCCACTCACAACGTGACATTTCAGCTCCACCGAGTCGACCGGAACAGGAAATCTTGATTCCTTTAACGCCAAATCTGAGAGCTGAGTTAACAGATTTTTTCATTGCACGTCTGAAGGCAACCCTTCGTACGAGCTGCTGAGCGATATTCTCTGCTACCAGCTGCGCGTCAGCTTCAGGACGTCTTACTTCCTGAATGTCGATGACGGCTTTACGGTTTATCAGTGTCTCAAGTTCTTTTTTAAGAAGCTCAATCTCAGAACCTTTCTTTCCGATAATTATACCAGGGCGAGCGGTGAAGAGTTTTACACGAACCTTCTCCCCTGTGCGCTCAAGGATAATTTTGGAAAGAGCGGCGTGTTGAAGACGTTTCTTAAGAAACTTTCTGATTTTCTGATCTTCAATGAGATTTTTTGAGTAGTCCTTGTTGGCATACCAAACCGAATCCCATGTCCGAGTTATATTAAGTCTGAGCCCTAACGGGTTAACTTTCTGCCCCAAAATAGTCCTCCAGCAATACGCTTAATCTGTATATAATAAAAAAATTGTGAGTCATACCCATTACAGCTGATAAAGTAAAGTATTAATTTTCATCAAGCACTACTGTAATATGACTTGTACGTTTAATAATTGATGTTGCACGTCCCATTGCACGTGGACGGATCCTTTTAAAGGATGGTCCACCGTCAATAAAGACAGTTTTTACATAAAGATTATCAACATCAATCTGGTCATCCTGAGTTGCGTTGGCAACTGCAGATTCAATGACCTTCCTTAAAATCGATGCACCTTTCTTTGGCATGAACCTGAGAGTGGTGATCGCCTTATCAACGCCCATCCCCCGAACCACGTCAGCAACGAGTCTAGCTTTCTGAGGGGAGATCCTGATGCGTCTCCCTACGGCGCGAGCTTCCATAGTGTATACTCCTAGCGAATCTTAATCTAAATGCGATTAGCTGTTTTATTTTCTGCCTTTCTTGTCAGATGCATGGCCATAGAAGGTCCTGGTGGGAGAGAACTCACCAAGTTTATGTCCAACCATGTTCTCTGAAACAAAAACAGGGATAAATTTTCTTCCGTTATGTACTGCAAAGGTCAAACCAACCATCTCAGGTGAGATATCAGATCGTCTGGACCATGTTTTAATTACCTTCCGGGATCCACTCTCAATGGCGGCATCTACCTTTTTCTGAAGGTGATCATCGATAAAGGGTCCTTTTTTAACTGAACGAGCCATAGTTATTTCCTCTTAATTAACGTCTCTTCTTGACAATGTATTTGTCAGACTCGGTATTCTTTCTGGTCTTGTAACCCTTGGTCGGGTAACCCCATGGAGTACATGGATGACGACCACCTGAACTCTTACCCTCACCACCACCCATTGGATGATCAACAGGGTTCATGGCAACACCACGTACGTGAGGACGTTTACCCATCCATCTGGTACGACCGGCTTTACCGAGTTTCTGGCTTTCATGCTCATGGTTACCGACTTTGCCGATACACGCCCGGCAGAGTTTATGAAACTTCCGTACTTCTCCGGATGGCAGTCTCACAAGCACATAGGTACCTTCCTTGGCCATAAGCTGTGCGGAGACACCTGCACTTCTTACCAGCTGTCCACCCTTGCCAATCTTCATCTCAATGTTATGAATAATTGTACCAAGGGGAATGTTCATCATCGGAAGACAGTTACCTGGCTTGATATCAACTGATTCACCAGCGATAACCTGATCTCCGACCGCAATTCCTGAAGGTGCAAGAATGTAGGTTTTCTGGCCATCAAGATATGACAACAGAGCAATGTTTGCTGATCTGTTGGGATCATATTCAATGGAAATAACCTTGGCACTGATATCAACCTTATTACGTTTAAAATCAATAATGCGATATTTGCGTTTGTGCCCGCCACCGATGTGGCGAGAAGTTATTCGTCCGTAATTATTACGTCCACCGGTTTTTGACAGGCTTGTGAGCAGACTCTTCTCAGGACCGTTTTTGGACAGTTCTGAATTCTGAATCGACACATGATGCCGTTTACCTGGTGATGTTGGTTTGTATGTCTTAATTGTCATGATTATCTAATCGCTCCATCAAAGGCTATGTTGGATTGATAGCTATACTAAAGTCGCTTAGCTGAGATCCTTCTTAAATTAGTCGTTAATTTTACAGTTGGTCTGCAAAATTGATCTCACCTTCAGACAAAGTCACGTATGCTTTTTTCCAGTTACTGGTAAAGCCGGTGAAGCGTCCTACGCGTTTCTGTTTGCCATGCATGTTGGTGGTGTGAACATTTTTGACTTTCACGTCAAACATTTTCTCAACCGCCTTCTTGATTTCAATCTTATTTGCAGTGGGATCGACCTTGAATACCACCTTTCCATCAACTTCGAGCTGAAGGTTGGCTTTTTCAGTGAGACAGGGTCCCCTCAGAATTCTATGATCACTTTTCATGCTGTTAACCTCTTTTCAAGACTCTCGACGGCTGGCTTGACCAGCATCAGTTTCTTGTGCAGCAGAATATCATAAACATTCAGACCATCAACACTCAGGACTTTGAATCCATTGGCGTTCCTGGCAGATTTGTTTATGTTCTCATTGCTTCCGTCAGTGATAACCAGACAGTTTTCAAAATCAAATCCCTTCATGATTCCCACAAAGTCTTTGGTCTTGATGGCATCCATGACAAAGTCATCAACAACCACAAGATTGCCTTCCTGAAGTCTGGCACTCATGGCCATTGCAAGGGCCTGTTTTTTCACTTTACGGTTAAGCTTGAAGCTGTAGTCACGCGGTTTTGGACCAAACGTTACTCCACCACCTCGCCATATTGGAGAATTCCGGGTACCGGCACGAGCACGACCAGTTCCCTTCTGACGCCACGGTTTTGCACCGCCGCCACGAACTTCAGTTCTCGTCTTGGTACAGGAATTCCCTGACCTTTTCGCGGCGCGCTGCATACGAACGACATCATGGAGCAGGTGCTCCTTGACAGTGAGATCGAATACATCAGCATTCAGCTCAATCTCGCCGACTTTTTCATTGCTGGTATTTAATAAATCTACGGTAGACATTATTTACTCCTTGAACCGATAAATCTTTTTCGGCTGATTACTTGCTGAAAAGTTTAAGAAGGCCCTGTTTAGCGCCCGGTACCGGTCCTTTCACAATGATAAGATTCTCATCATCACGAACATCAACCACAAGTACATTCTTTTTCAGTACAGTATCGTTACCCATTCGCCCGGGCAGTTTTTTACCCTTAACAACCCTTGCAGGCCAGGCACTGCAGCCTATGGAGCCTGGAGCACGATGGAATTT
>JAMOMO010000262.1 GCA_027067035.1 Desulfobulbaceae bacterium | reverse complement strand
TTCCCACCCGGCTCCTCAATACTGAAAAAAATCAACACATCCAAGCGAACACTGCCATCCATTGCTCACACTTTAGCACACTAACAGATCTTTTCAATCGGGGTCAAGTAACTGTTCACCGTCCGGCTTACGTAAGCCATTCAGATATTATTTATTGTGCACCCATTTTGCCCTATGTTTTCCCAGCTGGATTTGCTACTGTGTTTTCATATAAGCATCTAATATTGTTCTCATCAGTTAGGGGTTTCCCATGGGTATGAATGAACCGATTGACCGTCTCCTCCGCGCAGAACACTACGACCCGTTCCAGGTTCTGGGTGTACACTTCACAGGACAAGATAAAAACTCTGCCCTCATACGCTGTTTCCAACCCCACGCCAGGTCCGTTACCCTGCTCATCGACGGGCAGGAAATCCCCATGGACAAGGTCCGGGAAGAAGGTATTTTCGAAGTCAGCATTGACCGTGGCAATGTCTCAGACAGTGATCTTGACCCTTACACCTACCAGTACAAAATCGTCTATAATGACGGCGTGGTAAATACGGTTAATGATCCGTATCGCTTCATGCCCATTTTAAGTGAAGAAGACCGTTTTCTCTTTAATTTCGGAACAAATTATAAACTCTATGAACATATCGGAGCCCATCCCGGTATGTATTCCCAGATTCATGGAACCATATTCAGGGTCTGGGCCCCCTCCGCCACCCGCGTCTCTGTTATTGGAGATTTCAACGGCTGGGACGGTCGGGTCAACCCCATGCGAAGTCTCGGCAGTTCTGGAATCTGGGAGCTTTTTCTCCCCGGCATAGGAGAAAATGAGATATACAAGTTTGAAATCCGTACCACCCGTGGAGAAATTCTGAAAAAGTCGGATCCTTTTCAGTTTTTCGGGGAACACCGGCCCAAAACCGCTTCAATGGTCCGCTACCTTGACCACCATCAGTGGAATGATGATGAATGGCAGCAAAAGAAACTCCAGGCCAACCCCTATGACAGTGCCATGGCAATCTATGAGGTGCACGCCGGATCCTGGCAGCGGGACCCTGCCAATCCTGAACGTTTTCTCACCTTCAGGGAGCTTGCCGACAAACTCATACCATATGTCAAAGATCTCGGTTTTACACATATTGAACTGATGCCGATCATGGAACACCCCCTTGATGAATCATGGGGCTACCAGATCACAGGACCATTCAGCATGACCAGCAGGTATGGTATTCCTGAAGATTTCATGTATTTTGTGGACCGTTGTCATCAGGAGGACATTGGAGTCATCCTGGACTGGGTACCAGCACATTTCCCTAAGGATTCCCACAGTCTGGCTCGATTTGACGGTACAGCTCTCTTTGAGCATGAGGACCCGAGAAAAGGAGATCATCCGGAATGGGGAACATATATTTATAATTACGGCAGAAAAGAGGTGAGTAATTTCCTCATTGCCAATGCCCTGTTCTGGTTGGACAAATATCACATTGACGGACTCCGGGTGGATGCCGTGGCCTCCATGCTCTACCTTGACTACTCAAGAAAAGACGGCGAATGGATACCAAACTGTTACGGAGGACGAGAAAATCTTGAGGCAATAGAGTTCCTGAAACACCTGAACTCAATAGTCTATGACCTGCACCCCGGAACCCTGATGATTGCTGAGGAATCCACGAGTTTTTACGGTGTTTCAAAGCCGGCTGATCAGGGAGGACTGGGTTTCGGATTCAAGTGGAATATGGGCTGGATGAATGACATCCTTGATTATTTCAAAAAAGAACCGATTTTCCGGCAGTACCACCATAACAACCTCACCTTTTCTATGATGTATGCCTTTTCCGAGAACTTCATTCTCCCCTTTTCCCACGATGAAGTGGTACACGGAAAACGATCACTCATTGACAAAATGCCTGGAGATCTCTGGCAGAAGTTTGCCAACCTCCGCCTTTTATTTATGACCATGTGGATGCATCCAGGAAAGAAACTGCTCTTTATGGGATGTGAATTCGGTCAGTGGCGTGAATGGAACTGCAAGCAGAGCCTTGATTTCCATTTACTGCATGAAAATGAACTGCACCGCGAATTACTGAACTTTTTTAAAGAGCTGAACACCCTCTACAAAAACAACCCCAGTCTCTGGGAGCAGGACTTTGAGCAGGAGGGCTTTCAGTGGATGGACCTTGAAGATCGTTCAAACTCGATCATCTCCTACGCCCGTTTTGCAAAAGACAGAGATGACCACCTGGTATGTCTCTTCAATCATACTCCACAGACATTCTACGACTATAAGATGGGCCTTCCCAGCGGGAAAAATTATGAACAGATATTCTGTTCCGATCAATCACGATTCGGCGGAAGCAATGCCGCAAACAAAATGATCTACAAAGCCATTGCAGAACCGTATGCCCAGGCACAGTTCCATGCCCGTGTAACGGTACCGCCACTGGCGGGAATCATTCTGAAACCGTGTTAACAAGTCAACACTCTTACAATCACAGCGCCAAGGGGAAATAGAACAATGACCACACAGCAACCGACCCGGGAAAAAGGTGACAAAAAGAAACAGGCACTTGCTGAACTCTGTATTCTTCTGGAAAAACATCCTGACAAAAGTCGTCAAAGTCTCTTGCAGGAGGTTGAAATAAAGTATGATCTCAACCCGATGGAGTGTGAATTCCTTCACAGAAACTTTCAAAACCCGTAGCAGTCACTTGCCAGCACCCGAAAAGCTGATTATCTTTTTTGTAAATCTGTGTATCTGCGGGACAGAAGTTCTCTGCAGGGTTGCAAATCAATAACAAAGAAGAGGTAAAAATGGATGCCTATCAACAACTGATAACCACTCTGGCCCTCACAATGGGAACTGCCTGGGCCGCCGGCATTAATCTCTACGCAACCATTGCCGTCCTCGGTGGACTGGGCCTCACGGGAAATATTGTTCTCCCCGAGCAGTTGATGGTTTTGCAGAATCCCATGGTAATAGGGGCAGCAACACTCATGTACCTGATAGAATTTTTTGTGGACAAGACACCCGGAGTTGACACCGGATGGGATACGGTTCACTCTTTCATCCGCATTCCTGCAGGAGTTCTCCTTGCTGCGGGAGCCGTTGGTGATGTCAATCCTGCCATGGTGATCACCGCAGGAATATTGGGAGGCGGAGTTGCTGCAACCACGCACACCATCAAGGCTGGAACCAGAATTCTTATCAACACCTCGCCTGAACCATTTACGAACTGGACTGCATCAGTGCTTGAGGATGTGGCGGTTATAGGCGGAATCTGGGCAATGCTGCACTACCCTCTGGCATTTCTTATCTTTTTCATAGCATTCCTGCTCGCTGCAGTATGGGTGGTGCCGAAGATATGGAACGGCATAAGGATGCTCTTCCAGTCACTGTACCGCTTTTTTACGGGAAAAACAGAACCGGCGCCCCCTGTCCCCCCCGAACAGGCACCAAAAGAACTCCCCTCCATCTGAATGCTCCATTCCCCCTGCATCCCTGGCAACATCTTACGGAGCGCAGGGGGAAACGGTGCTGCAGAACGGCTCAGCAGGGAATTTCCACCACCACTGAAGTTCCCCTGCCTTCCTCTGATTCAAAACTGATGCTTCCTCCATGCTCTTCCACAATCTTGGCTGACATTGCCATCCCAAGCCCTGTTCCTTCAGGTTTTGTGGTAAAATAGGGATCAAACACCCTGCTGATGTTCTCTGCAGAAATACCGCAGCCCGTGTCCGTCACAACCACACGTATGCTGTCCTCTGTCTGTGCAGCCGAAACCGTCAACGTCCCGCCGTCGGCCATGGCCTGGATGGAGTTCAGAAACAGATTGAGAAAGACCTGGTTCAACTTGTCTTCATCTGCATCCAGCATGGGCAGAGCTTCAGGAAAATCCGTCACCATATGAACACCGGAGGCCTCGGCATCCATACTCAAAAGAGACACGGCCTTCTGAATCAGTTCCTGAAGATCAACCTTCTCTTTCCGGAGTTTCTGAGGGCGGGCATAGTCCAGAAGTTCAGAGATACTCCTGTTGAGCCGTTCAACCTCCTGCACCAGGATATCAGCAGCCTCCCTGTCATGATTTTCATTGCTGAACCTGGAACGAAGTACCAGGGCCAGCCCCTTGATTGAACTGAGCGGATTGCGGAGTTCATGGGCAACCCCGGCAGCCATCTTTCCCAGTGCGGCAAGTCTTTCACTTCTCCTCAAATCCTCTTCGAGGTTTTTCACAAGGCTCAAATCCTGAATCATGAGCAGGGTTCCAACAAAGGAGCCGTCGCGATCAATAATTGCCATTCGGTTCAGCTGTACGGTATGACAGATTCCGGACTCAGTGACAAGCTGCACCTCTTTCTGGAAATTATTTTCACGTGAGACATCATCAAATGCCTCCCTGATTTCCGTTATGCTGTTGAAAACCCGGGAGTTACTCCCAAGAGCCTGTTTTTCACTGATCCCTGTCAGTTCCTGTGAAAAACGATTATACAGGATAATCTGTCCCTTGCTGTCAGTGGCAATCAGGCCAACCGGTAAGGAGGAAATAAGGATATCACGAAAAGCCTCCACCCTCCGCAACCTGCTCTGAGAGCCCTTCAGTCCTTCAAGGGTCAGAATGGAAAGCCATCCGCCAAATCCAACGAGAAGGAGGACGATGGACAGAATAATGATCTCAAGCTTCTGGCGTTGCAAGCGCTTTTTATACTGCTTCATATCAAGCTCTACAATAATTGCATATTTCTGCCTGTTGAGTCCTTCAATTTTCCTGCGCCACTGAAGATTTGACCCATGAAGCCGCATCATCTGAGTCACAATTTCACTGTGGTTTCCCTGCTGGTTTCCCACAGGTCCAAGCTGTCTGATAAAACGATCCCCAACTGGGGTGAAAAATGCGGCCACCTGAAAAAAGGTTCCTCTGCTTTCTTTTGATATCCGGTAACTGAACATCACACTGTTATCATTATCTTCCTCAATTGCCCGAAGAAAATCACGTGTATCATCAGAAACCCTGCGAATTCGAGATTCCGGAACCGAATTGGCGAGTATAAGCCCCTCACTGTCCACAAGTCCGAGAAACCGGACCCCCGGATGCCCCGAGGCATGTTCAAGGACGCGCTGAACGTTATTAGTCCAGAGTGATGCAACATCCTGGCCGGACCGGATACTTGCGTAAATGGAACTTCTTGCACTGGAAGCCACAAAGCGGATCAGAGTTACCCCCTTCTCAAGGAGTATGTCTGTCATCAGTGCCTTGTCCCGTCGATAGTTATTAACGGCGAAAACAGCTATAATGACGGCGAGCAGTCCGCATGCTGCGGCAAGCACCCAGGGAGAAACTCTGGCAAGCCGCTGTTTTCTTATAATTCGCATTCTTTAACAGGCGGAGGATTGATAATTTTCTGCAGTAACACCTTGGTTATCATATAGGTGGGAAGAATTCCGTCATCACCAAGTGAACCTGAAGCCAGGGTCTCACCGATATGCAGTGGATTGTCAGAGGCGTAATAGGCGTATCGGGTTTTTATATCCCTTGAGATATGCCCCTGAATGATTGCGGCACTGATTGCCCGCTGATAATGAGCCCCCTCCATCTCAAGCCCGACTGCCTTCCAGTTCGAGGTGTGAAACCTTGCCAGCACATCGCGGTTCTGCAGTGAAGTCCCCAGCACAGTGACCATCGGACCCACATGAATGGGGTAGTTCTCATCGAAATCCTTCACCTCAAGGTCATTGTCAACTATATAGTTATTGGCAGTACCCTCCATGACATGGGCCGTGGCAAGCATAATATCCCCTTTGTTGCCGGGTAGAGTACCCGCCTTTCCCATGATATTTACCGAGTCAATTTTAAAGGATACCGTCTGGTCGTCAAAGTGACAGGGGCAGAGTAATTCATCCAGGATGTCGAAGGCCTGTGCGCCAAAGGCATAATCAATGACGACTATCACGGGTTTTTCCTGTTGGATGTACTCATAATCACATCGTATTGACGGATGCAGGTTGTATTCCGTAATTTTTGAGCTGTCAAAGACCATGACGTCGATATTGGATTCCGAGGTGTCGTGGAGGTAAGTGAATCCGAATTCCGTCGCATATTCACTGAGTTCATCCTCCTTGTGTCGCAAATCAGCAGCCATTGTATAAAGATTCTCAGGGACTTTCTTGCCATTGCTTTTTAAATAGCCCGCACCGTAAAGAATACTTTTCATGGAATGCATATTTGCACTGACCACATGAATACTGCGGGATCCGAAACCGAGACTGTGCAGATTGCGCTTGATGTTTTTGGCCCACAAGGTTGCATACTTATGACGCCCTATCATATCCTGCAACGAGGGAGTGAAGTAAATGGTAAGAAGCGTATCATGAGATTTGGTTTCCTCTATGATTCTGTTTCCCATTCCATAGATTATACCAAAGAGGCCGTTGTTGTAATTTCCGTTTTTCTTATGGTGGACGGCAAAATTTTCAAAGGTTTCCCGGGCTTCACGATATGTTCTTCCAAGTATGATGGAAAGTGTCCAGATGGCCTGGTCCAGGGCGGGCCCTTCCAGATCAATATCGTTTTTGACTATATTCTCGAGTTCATGCCACTCTGAGCAGGTTCCCTCTTCTTTGTGACATATCTGTCTATGTATTTTCTGAGACTCTATATTTAAAAAGGTAATATGAGTCATTATGTCATAGATTTCAGTAAGACCGCGGGTTATGACAAAACAGATCTCTTTTTCGGAAACAATATAGGAGTGTCTTCTTCGTTTAAGAGGGGTTATACGCTCAAACGAGGTATCATGGAAATCCTCATCAGCCGTCAAGATAATACGATTACATTTCTCAATGCCCCGCGGCATTCGATCCATGACATATTCCAGGCCCCGAAGCTCAACAATTCGATGATCGCTCATGGAACCATATATCTCAGGATCAAATTGCTGCAGAGATTCCGACAGTTTCTCACCAGATCTCCCGGAAGGTTTATAGTACCCGCGAAGGATCAGTGCGTCTGCTATGGTTTTAAAGGTTCTGATTGCAAGTCGGGCACGCTGGGACTTGGAAAGCTCTTCCATATCAAACTCCTCTGAAAATAAATACATATTGGCTGCTGCTCTTTGAAGAATAACGTAAAAGCTGGTGCCTTACCAGTATCCTTTTCAATGAACAGAAGATTTTCCGAAACATAGCCGGGCGGACAGATACATGCTACTGTACTGATATTACAATAGATACACAGCGACCTGAGAAAACAGCAAAAAAAAAGGGGTAAGCTGTGTACACAGCTTACCCCTTCAGGTAATCAAAAGACTCTAATACGTCTCAGATCATATTTTGCTCACGTTTGCTGCAGCAGGACCTTTTGGACCCTCGGTGATTTCAAACTGAACTCTATCACCTTCGTTCAAGGTTTTGAAACCATCACTGATTATAGCAGAGTAGTGAACAAATACATCTTTTCCACCTTCCTGCTCTAAAAAACCAAAACCTTTAGCCTCGTTAAACCATTTCACTGTGCCTTCTAACATAATAAACCTTGTCCTTAGTACTGATCAACTACGTGATCGTGCTTTTTTTGTTGTGCAGATATAACATCTCCTCCGAAACAACCGGAAGAGATAACTCAGTCATCTGATTGAGCCGTAAATTCATTACCCCACACATTTCATACGTTTTTTTATAATACATGAATAATTTTAAAATCTCCAGATAAATAATCAAATAAATGGATTTATTTTGTGTCAAGAAAATAATTGCCGGCCAAGCACTCCGTGATATCAAGCGATAGAGCGGTTTTGAGTTAGGCAGTTTTTTTTAATTATTTTCCTCCATTGATCCATCAGCTCATAAAAGTTGCAGAATAAGCAGAGATTTTTCGTAATCATCAGGTGCCTCAAAACCCAGAAGAGTCAGTATCGTTGCCGCGACATTTGCAAGACCTGCCCCGTTGACGGGCCGCAAAACGAGATTGTTCACGCCGGAGTAATCTTTTACAATGAAAGGGACCGGATTTCTGGTATGGGCAACCATTGGAGTTCTCACCCCGCCCTTCTCTGTCCACATGCAATCCGCATTACCATGGTCAGCCGTAATCATTGCCACCCCTTCAGCCTTTTCAAGTACAGGCAGTATTCTTTTCAGCATAAGATCCACTGTCTCCACGGCAATCCTGACAGAAATCGGCACTCCGGTATGCCCCACCATGTCCCCGTTGGCGTAGTTCAGACGAATAAATTTATATTTTCCTTCGCGAATCGTTTCAATAACCCGGTCAGTGATTTCAGAGGCCTTCATCCAGGGACGCAGATCAAATGTTATCCGATCCGACTCAACCTCCACGTACTTCTCCAGGTTCTCATCCAGGTATCCGGATTTATTTCCATTCCAGAAATAGGTCACATGTCCGAATTTCTGGGTTTCCGCAATGGCATAGGATCTGACACCAGCAGCACAGAGATACTCACCGAGGGTGCGTTCAATCACAGGCGGATTCACCAGGAAATTCCTGGGAATCATGGCATCACCATCATATTGCATCATTCCCGCAAAAAAGACATCCGGCCAGCTCTTTCTCTCAAAGGCGTCAAAATCTTTTTCTTCAAAGGCCCGCGATAATTCTATGGCACGATCCCCGCGAAAGTTGAAGAGTATCACGGCATCACCATCCTCTATGCGGCCAACCGGTTCTCCGTCACGATGAACCACAAAACTCTCCATATACTGGTCTGTCATATCGGGATCTTCATCATAATAACTCTGAATGGCCTCGGTTGCAGACCCAAACGCACGGCCCACCCCCAGGACATGCGCCTGCCACCCCCTTTCCACAATGGCCCAGTCAGCCTCATAACGATCCATGGTGACTATCATCCTGCCGCCACCGGAAGCAATACAGTAATCCCTGCCATCAACAGACATCTCTGCAAGTCGTTCTTCCAGAGGAGCAAAATAGCTCAGACCACTCCGCGGAGCCACATCACGCCCATCCAGCAGGCCATGAACCCTCAGGCGACTCACCCCCTCAACACAACACTGTTCCAGTATTTTATAAAGCTGGCTGATATTACTGTGAACATTGCCGTCAGACACAAGACCAATAAGGTGCAGAGTACCTCCGGCCTGTATCCGTGCCATGATTTTCTTCCAGGCCTCCCCCTGAAATATCAGTCCCGAGCGCAGAGCCTCATCCACCAGCTTTGCGCCCTGGGAAAAAATCCGGCCTCCTCCAAGGGCGTTATGACCAACTTCAGAGTTCCCCATGTCGGCATCAGTGGGCAGGCCGACAGCGGTGCCGTGCGCCTTGAGGGTGGTGACAAGCTCACCTTTCAACAATTCATCAAGCACAGGAGTGTAGGCCATGTGGACACCGTTACTCTCCTCTTCTTTTCCCATACCCACCCCATCCATGACAACGGTGACAAGCGGGCCCTTGAAAGGTCTGTATCCCTTCAGGGGGCGTAGTGATAACTCAGACATCTCTTTTCCTCTCAGTAAAAGTATTCACGCAGACAGACAATTCAGACAGCCACAAGAGCCGTCTGTCTGATGATATCGTCAGCAATTTCTTCAATACCCCTGCCAGCCACACTGATCTCCACTCCACTGACCTTCCTGTACAGTTCCAGACGACTCTCAAACAGTGTTCTTGCAGCATCAAGGTCCTTCAGAAGGGGCCGTTTTTTTATCTTTTTGCGGGCATTCGGATGGGCATGGATGGCGGCTATAATCTCATCAAAATCGGAGTGGAGATAAACCACTGCACCGATTTTCTGAATATTGGGTACGTTAAAAAATCCGCCACCTGTGGAAATAATGGTGTCACTGACATTTTCCTCAAGCCACAATGCGACCTTTCGTTCGAGGTCGCGAAAACTGGACTCACCCATTTTGGAAAAAATCTTTTTCACCCGTTTATTGGCAAAACTTTCTATGAGATCATCGCAATCCACACAAAAGTTACCGGTCTTTTCGGCAAGCATTCG
>JAMOMO010000261.1 GCA_027067035.1 Desulfobulbaceae bacterium | reverse complement strand
GTAGCCTTTGTTCTGCAGCATCTGGGTGGCGATATCCTGGAGTACGGGTTCATCGTCAACGACCAGGATGCGGGCGTTACTGGTGGGGACTTCTTCGGGTTCCGGGGGAGCTGAAGGAGCTGTGTCGCCCTCTGTGCTTGCTGGAAAGTAGAGGGTGAAGGTTGTTCCCTGAGCACTGCTCACCGTTATCCTTCCCTGATGATCCTCCATGGTGTTCCAGACCACGGCCAGCCCCAGTCCTGTTCCGCTGCGGCCCATCTCTTTTTTTGAGTAAAAAGGTTCAAAAATATGTTTTATGTCTGTGTCGGAAATACCGGTTCCGGTGTCGCTGACGGTCAGGACGACGTACTCTCCCTCTTTCAGCCTGAGTTCCTGCCGCAGTTGCGGTGTCAGGATGGTTTTTTCAGTGCTGATGGTGATGCTCCCCGCCCCGGTCATGGCTTCAATGCCATTTGTTACCAGGTTCATGATGCATTTTTTTATGTGCACCGGTGAACAGAATATGGGGGGAAGTCCCTCCGATAATCTCTGGATGTATTGAATATGCTGATTGGATGACTGCAGCTGCAGCCATTCAGGAGAGCTGAAGTATTCTGTGATCAGTGCATTGATGCTTGCGTTTGTTTTGGTGCATGCCACCCCGCGGGCCACAGTGAGGAGATCGGCAACCACCGCCGCAGCCCGCTCTCCCGACTCTTTTATGGCCTCAATGGGCTGGCGCAGGTCACTTTCTCCGGGCAGTTTCAGGAGCAGGAGTTCCGGGTATCCGGTTATGCCCGTGAGGATGTTGTTCAGGTCATGGGCGACACCGCCGGCCATCAGGCCTATGGCCTCCATCTTCTGGGCCTGATGCAGCTGCATCTCCACCTTGCGTTTTTCATCTTCGAGCTGTTTCTGTTCTGTGACATCGTCATATACTGCTACGATTTCTCCTGTCTGCAGCTTGTATACCCTGTTTTCACGCCAGCCCTGTGTCTTGTCATCTGTATAAAACGAGACGGGGTGAAAGGCGGGTCTGCCGGTCTGCCAGACCTTTCTGAACACGTCAAGGAGGCCGAACTCTTCAATACCGGGAAAGCCGGCGGTGACGGTTTTTCCAATCATTTCTTCCCGCCTGCAGTTGTCGATTTTTTCAGAGGCCCTGTTGAGGTCTTTGATGATGAAGTTTTCACCATTGTCAACGGCCTCATAGACAACTACTCCGCTGCTTGAATGATCAAAGAGCTGACGATAGAAGAGTTCGCTCTTCTGCTTCATCTCCTGGGCAGCCTTGAGTTCACTTAAGTCGAGGTCAATGCAATACATCTCTTTTACGCCCCTGTTTGTGACCAGCATGACATGGGAGGAGTAGACAGGGACCGTGGTGCCGTTTTTGTGCTTCAGGTTGAGTTCGGCCGAAGGTATGGCGACACCGTGGCTGAGCCAGCCGTGGATGGCCCCGATAACAGCATCTTTCATCTGTTCGGGAATGATAAGATCTTCGAGTTTCTGCCCCATGGCCTCCTGTTCACTGTAGCCGTAAAGTGTCTCACTGGCCCGGTTCCAGTAGATAACCTCCCGTTTACTGTTATATCCCTGCACGGCAATTTGAGGAAGGTCTGCAATGAGGTGGCGGAAACGTTTTTCACTTTGCACCAGGGCCTCTTCCATGGCGAGCCGATCCGAGAGCATCGAGTTTGCATTTTGGGCAAGCTGATGGAACTCTTTGTATCTGATGTCTTCAAGATCGATGGCATGGGACTGATCCGTTGGAGTGTTGAAAAACCTGTGGAATGTTTTGAGCTCCGTATTGAGCCGGTTGACTATCAACTTTGTCAGAATCCCGCTGAGGATGAAAATGGCCAGGGAAAACAGGCCTATTTTGAAAAAGAGTGCCTCAAGCTGGTTCTGAAGGATATTCTTCTGTGTTGCAATCACCTGTTGCATATCGTCAAGGTAAAAACCCGTCCCTATCGCCCATTGCCACGGGGGATATCCCTTTACATAGCTGATTTTACCAACCGGTCGGCCTGTCTGAGGGCGATCCCAGGCATATTCCACAAAACCGCCGCCTTCCTTGCAGGTCTGGATGATTTTACGG
>JAMOMO010000260.1 GCA_027067035.1 Desulfobulbaceae bacterium | reverse complement strand
CTCGGGGGGTTAATTGTACTTCTTGGAATTATTTACTGGTTCAGCCCGCTGGGATCCACCGCCAGGGGCACGGCTCCGGATCTCTCCGCCTCCGGTATGTTTTTTAGAATGCCTCTGTTCTGGGCTATGGTGGTTCTGTTTTCTCTGGCTATCTGTTCAACACTCGGCATCTATGCAATGGCACCGCTCTTTCTGGTCAATGATCACGGCATGGATCCGGGACGGGCAAACACACTGCTTTCCATTTCACGTATAGTTGCCATTGTCATGCCCCTTGCCGGCGGCTGGTTTGGAGATCGTTTCGGGAAGCAGCTGGTGATGGCGGTTGTTCTGCTGGCCACAGGCCTGCTCACCATATCAATGGCACTTGCGGGTAATGGCTTCTGGCTGATCTTTCTGGTGGTGGCTCAACCTCTTTTTGCCGTCTGCTTTTTCCCCGCAGGATTTGCAGTGCTGGCAAATCTCGGTAATCCCGGATATGCAAGCGTTGCGGTCTCCCTCTGTCTGCCGATTTCCTTTCTCATCGGTGGAGGATTGATGCCAACCCTGATCGGTATGATCGGGGATCTGTATTCCATCAGTGCAGGATTTGTTCTCATGGGGGGACTTATGGCGGCTGGAGGAGCTGTATCCCTTTTAGTCACTTTGATTATGAATGGAAAAAATGATACTGTGGCACAATGAGTGAATCAGCAGTGATCAGACGACATTTTCGGAATATCGGGTAAAGAATTATGGCCACTCGTCCAAATTGTATTCAATGTGTTCATTACTATGTGACCTATAATCCTGTAAGTCCTTATGGTTGCAGGGCAATGGGTTTTAAGTCTGCTAAAAATCCTGCGCTCATGGTATATTCTTCATCCGGGATAGAATGTCAGGTTTTTAAAAAGAAAGCAGCTGTCGGCGGGAAAAAGAATCCTGAAAATGGAGTTTTACTATGAAGTTGTCACAATTCGGAGAACAATTTACCGGCGGAGCCGGAATACTCAGTCTTATGGATGATCTGGGCAACGCCCTTGCCACTGGCGGTGATGATATGATCATGATGGGCGGGGGAAACCCCGGTCATGTGCCCGGTTTTCAGGAGATCATTCAGAAGCGGTTGCAGGACCTGGCTGCAGACACGGCTTCTTTTCAGAAACTGATTGGAATTTATGATCCGCCCCAGGGTGAAAAAGATTTTGTGGATGTGCTTGCCGCGCTGCTCAGTCGTGAGTATGGATGGGATGTCGGACCAGAAAATATCTGCCTCACCAACGGCAGTCAGGCGGGTTTCTTTCTTCTCTTCAATATGTTTGCAGGGAAACACTCTGACGGCAGTTCACGAAAGATTCGCCTGCCCCTTGCTCCGGAGTATATCGGTTATGCCGATCTCGGCACCAGTGATTCCTTTTTTATCTCCACCAGGCCCCGCATCGAGCTGCTGCCTGACAACCTGTTCAAGTATCATGTGGATTTCGATAATCTCAGCATGGGACCGGAAACAGGTGCCATCTGTGTGTCACGTCCCACAAATCCCACGGGAAATGTACTCACAGATGATGAAATCGCCAAACTTGATATTCTGGCCCGGGAACATGGGGTGCCGCTCATACTTGACAATGCCTACGGGGTTCCCTTTCCCGGAATTATTTATACCTCTGCAAAACCTGTCTGGAATGAGAATATTATCGTCTGCCTCTCCCTGTCAAAATTGGGACTGCCTGCCGCACGAACCGGAATCATGGTGGCCCGCAAGGAGGTTATTAATGCGGTATCAGGGATGAATGCCATAATGAACCTGGCAACCGGGAGTTTTGGTGCCATGCTGGCCCATGAGCTTGTTGAGAGTGGTGAGGTGTTGAAGGTGAGTCAGGATGTGATAAGACCTTTTTACCAGCAGAAGATGGAAAAGGCCGTGGAGAACTTCCATGCAGCACTTGCCGGTACCCCTTATAAACTGCATAAACCCGAAGGTGCCATGTTTCTCTGGCTCTGGTTTAAGGACATGCCCATCAGCAGCCACGAGTTGTATCAGCGGCTGAAGAAACGAAACGTTCTTGTTGTGTCGGGGCATTTTTTCTTTCCCGGACTTGAGCAGGAGTGGCAGCATCAGAATGAG
>JAMOMO010000259.1 GCA_027067035.1 Desulfobulbaceae bacterium | reverse complement strand
GCATCGCCACTGAGCAGCTGCAGGTGAAAACGCCGCCCGTTGTAATACTGAAAGATATCCACTTCACCAGATATTATAAGAAAAATACGGTCACAGCGATTCCCCTCATTCATAATGGACTCCCCTCTTGCGTACTCTTCCCGTTTGGCAAGATAGGCAAAAAGACTGACCACCCCGGCAGGTGCACCCGAGAATATGGTAAATCTGTTGAGAAATTCCTGGATATCAGTAAGCTGGTTCATAGTGCTTTCTTCAAGATTCTGCCCGGGCGAGTTCATAAAAAGCTCCTTTTCGCTCCATGAGTTCTTCGTAGGTTCCCTGTTCCACAATCCGTCCGGCCTTGAGCACCACTATCCGGTCGTAGGACGGAGTCAGATCAAGACGATGGATAACTGCTATAACAGTCTTCTTTCCTTTAAATTCATTTTCCAGCAAGCCCTGAATACGTGCCTGGGAGGTATTATCCAGACTGGCCGTTGCCTCATCCATAATCAGAATGGGTGCATCCTTTAAAAATGCCCTGGCAATGGCAAGTTTCTGTTTCTGTCCGCCTGAAAGCCGGTCTCCTTTGCTGCCGACCTCAAAATCAAGACCAATATCCATAACCTCATCGAGGAGTTCCTCGTCTGCAAATGCCTGGGAGGCAAGTTTACGGAGATGCTCGTCAAGGAGCTGTTCCGACTTCACGGCACCAAAGAGGATGTTATCGAGCAGGGTGTGGGTGTAGAGATATTCGGAGGGACAAAATGGAATAAAACCGCTCTTTTCACCACAACGGGGACTTTTATTGCATGGCAGACCGTCAGCATGTTTCCTGCAGTGTTCCATGGCAATATCAACAACACTGGACTGAAAATGACGTCTGGCACTGAGAATCCTCTCCTCCATGGCCGAAGGCAGAGCAACAATGGAGTGCTTTTTCGGAATAAACCGCAGAGCAAGGACAAGGAGCAGTCTGCGTGCCTCGGCATCTTTGGGCAGCGGTCCCTTCAGCCGTCCAAGCAAATCGCTGTATATCTCGAATTCTTCCATCTCCATGGGATTGTCACGGAAGAAGAACTCGTCATCTTTAAAATCTTCCAGAAGACTGATGGTCTGGGTGGCGATGGCAAATCCAAGGGTGAGAAGGGGTTTTTCAAGTTTCATCTCGCGAAGCAGCTGCCCGAAACGGGGATGGTCGGGAAGACGTTCCACCACAAATTCCCCATTCATGCTGTCGCCGAAAACTATATTGTCACGGATACTTGAGTAGTGGAGATATTTACTCACATCATAAAATTCAATGGCCTGCTCAAATTCGTCCCTGAGTGTGGTCTGAATGATCTCCCTCATGCGCAGAAATTTGTCCCGGAAGGGACGACACTCTTCAGGAGTAAGCACCGCCTGCAGCCCGAAACGGATTATATCATCCTTCAGCCCCACATCACGGACCACGGCCAGGACTCGCCTGCGGTCGGGGAATCCGTTTTCTTCCGAAACAGCCTGCACACCGTAGAGTAAATTGTCCGCTATGGTCCCGGAAAAGATAAAGGGCTGCTGAGCGATCATCGCCACATTGCGACCGACATCCATCTTACAGAGGTCATCAATCAGGTGACCGTCGATATCAATATTGCCCCGGCTTACATCATAGAGCTGTGCAATGAGCAGCGCCAGAGTGGATTTTCCGGAACCGGAATAGCCAACCAGGGCAATCTGCTCATTTGCCTTTATCTCCAGAGAAATATCCTCCAGCAGCCGCACCCCGCTCGGGACGGTAAAGGTGACATTTTTCATACGGATGTTGCCCTGTAATTGAAAGACATCACGATTGGGCGGCAGAAGCAGATGAGGCGGGTCAAGATCAAAGATCTTCATGATCTGGCGATAGCGGATCTGGGCATCCTGATAGCTCTGATAATATTCAATGAGCTCCTTCCAGGGATCATACACCTTTTCGTAGGCGGAGAGGAAGGCAACCAGGGCACCGAGGGTGAACTGGCCTTTGATGGCCATGTAACCACCCAGCAGAAAGAGAACAAACGGCCCCAGTGACTGAAAGAAGTTATTGGCAAATTTAATCCCGTACTTGACGATAAAGAGCCTCTTCATCAGATCGTAGAGCTGTCTGATATAGGAAGAGAGCTTCTTCTCTTCAAGGGAGTAGCTGGTATTCCCGTGTATCTCATGGATGCCGGAGATCGACTCGTTCACCACATTGGCCATGGCCCTGGTGGTTTTCACACGCCTGCTGTTGAGCCTGTTGTATTTCTTCTGGAGATAGGGAATGACCAGGAGTTCTACGGGATAAATGCCCATACTGAGCATGGCCAGTAAGGGATTGAGGTTGAACATGAAGCCGATGAACACGACAAAGGTCAGGACACTGGTCACGGGAATGGCAATGGCACCACCGAGAAAGAATCCAATGGCATTGAGCTCTGCGGTCATTGCCGAGATAACGGTTCCCGGCTGCATTTTCCTGTAAAACTGCAGGGGCAGCTGCAGGACGTGCTGATACAGTTCCTCACGCATCTCCATGAGAATCTTCTGCCCGATGTAGACCTGGAGAACATTGATGCCATACTTCAGCAGTCCGGCAATGGTCACGGCACCGATATAGAGACCGCAGTAAAGATAGAGCAGCTCGATATCCTTGAGATAGATAGCCTCATTGATGATACGTTTCTGCATCTCAAGGGGAAAGACCTTGAAAAAAAGAGAGACCACTACAATGAGAAAGAGCAGCAGCTGCATGGATCGATGCCGCCTGAGTATCCAGTAAAAGAGTGGCCGCTCGGTGATGCGGATTATGGTATCAGCTGCTGTCTTTTTCATAGCCTTTGAGTCCGTGACAAACATTTGGCAACAGATACCACGCACCATTGATTAAAGAATATTTCCAGTGGATGGCTGCCCGGTTTCACTCTCTGCTCTGCTGTACGCCTTCACCCTGCAGGACGTGTACCCCGGGATTTTGAGACCTGTCATGGAGTAGAGAAATTATGAGGGGGAACAGGCCTTTTATTTGAGGCACTGTCACGATTTGTGTCTTCTGACCATTCTGGGATTGTCACTGGAATGGATTTTTTTTGCAAGAGATATTTACTGGAATGAAGAGCCATTCCATGATACATGGTTATATACGTATACTGTTTTTGGAGACCACCCTTATCTTTTTTCAGCTTTGCAGGAGCCTGTTGTGAACAAGTTATTTCTCGTCGGTATCATCATACTTTCACAGCTCATTATTTCACATTCACAATCTGTTTCAGCAGTGGAGCCCCCCACTGAAGTGGGCGGTTTTGTCCTCGGCAGTAATGTTACCGACTATCCGGAGATTGAATATTCAAACTTCTTAAAAGAGGTCGTAATCTATGACTGGCACGGTTTTCACAAGGGAATTATCTCCTATGGCGTCTGTGCTTCACCCGGTGAGATTGTCAAAATAAAATTGAAATATGCTGATTCCAGCAAGAAGTTTTTCAAGATCCTGCTCAAAAAGTTCAAAAAGAAATATGGCAAACCAACGGAATGGAAAGGGGATTCCTTCGGGATCCTCCATATCTGGAAGTGGCAGTTCGTTGATAAAAACAACAACCGGGTGCACCTGGTGCTCCAGCATAACAGCAAAAACCCCAATGAAAACACCGGCAATATGGTGAAACTCTACTACCCCGACAACATCATCAGGGAACAGAAATGTTTTACCGACCAGTGCACAAAAAATATCAGCGAGGAAGAAAAGCTGAAACGGCTTCAGCGTAAAAAAAGTGACTGGAACTATCTGATCCCCAGATAGCCGGAAATGATAGCGCCAGACAACGAGCAGTGGCAGACAATCTCCTGGAATGCAATACGCCTTGAGCGACCTGCCGACTGGGAGCCCATTGTCTCAGGAAAGACTCACATTCTGTTTGAACAGGAGTTCAGGCCGGTTTTTGAGCTGCGCTGGCAGCGCCCCGGAAAACGGAGCAGGGAGTCCATGGACGCAGCTCTTGCGAGAATCGCACGGGAATCCGGTCTTCCCGAACTCACTCCCATCCCGCCACACTGGAAAAAATACAGCGACAAATATGCCATAAAACTCCTGGCTGCTGACGAGGGCGACATCCCGAAGGCGGCGATATTTATCTGCAGGGAGTGCAAAAGCACACTCCTCTTCTACTTCTTCAAAGAGCTCACGGGAAGACTCCACCAGGACATGCTGCAGCTCATTTCATCCATACGCTGCCATCAGGAGAGTGCAGAGTCAGGTGTTCTCTGGAAGATCCAGGACTTTCAGGTTTCAACTCCTGAATATTTCAGCCTCAGCGGCTATAATTTCGGAGCAGGCCTCACCCGACTCTCCTTTGTTCACAAGGGGTTCACCATGCATCTCTGCCGACTGGCCGGTGCCGGCCAGCGCCTTCGGGATTCATCACTCCTCAACCTGCTGAACCTCCTCGGTGACCTGAATATCCATGAGGATAGCGCCCGGTACCGGGAAAATGAAGTAAGCCACCGCTCATACCCATCCATCACACAGCAGATTCGCTGCAGAATCAGACGCGAATCCCCCTTTCACTGGGCAGTCCTGCGCCATCACCCGGAGCTGGACCGGATAAGCGGACTCTTCTTCTTTGATAAAAAACCCATCCCTGAAAACCTGGTCTCATCCATGGAAGAGAGTTATGAAATTTTCCCACTCTAGCAGCGAACAGACCCTCAGCCGCAGTGAATCACTGGCATGCATCCCCGTTCACAACGAGTCCGCCAGCTGGCAGGAACTGGACAATGGCGAGATTCTCTTCAGCTATGCAATACCACTCAGTCGTTTTTTTCAGAGCCTGCACCGCAGGTTCAGTCGAAATCAGGCGGAAGTTCCCACCCGAAAACTGCAGCTGGATCAGATGGGCAGCTTTGTCTGGAAGCTCATTGACGGAAAAAACTCGGTAAAGGACATTATCCGGATCTTCGCAACTGAATACAGGGTAACAAGCCAGGAGGCGGAAACCGCCGTCTCATCCTTCCTCAAGACCCTGGGACAGCGGGGCTTCATCGTCCTGTATGGCGCGGAAAAATAGATCATCCAAGCCGCTGCTGAATGGCCTGGAGATCCTTCCAGGTTGCTTTCTTCATCTCCGGATTCTGCAGCAGATAGCCGGGATGATAGGTGGGAAGCAGGGGAATTGTCAGGCCGTCAGAAGCCTTGTAATTATAAAAGCTGCCGCGTAATTTCGAGAGCGGCTGGGAGAAACGGAGCAGAGTCCTGGTTGACACCATGCCCATGGTGCAGATAATTTCCGGCTGCAGTGCCGCAATCTGACGCTGCAGGTAGGAGAGGCAGGCATCGATATGTTCTGCCTGCGGCTGAACACCGGGGGCCACTCCGCATTTGATCACATTGGTGACAAAAACTTCATTTTCACTGAGATTGATGGCTGTGAGCATCCTGTCAACCATACGATCCTCATCTGCTCCGAAGACAGAACCACTGCCGCCCTCACCCTGCACAGGGAGCCAGTGCCCCACAATCATAAGGCGGATATTCCCGCCACCGCCGCCCCGGCCCGCCGTTGAAACGGAACGTTTTTCAGACAGGCTGCAGCTTCTGCACCGGCCCACTTCCCCCTCGATATCAGTGAGCACTCCATGATTGATCTTTCTGTGGACCCGGACTTTGGTCCCGGGCGGCACGGCAGCACTGCTTTTTTTCTGCTCCACCGTCTCTCTCCGGACTGGCGGCGTTGCCTGAGTCCTGCTCCGCGCACAGACCTCGAAGAAAGATAAGAGTTCATCACTGGCGGGATACGGGCTGATTGAGCAGCTCTCATGGCAGGCCAGAACGGCACGGATATCACGCAACAACTCTCTCTTTTCCATAATAGTATTCATGTTCTGCCCAAGTCCCGCAAAGTCTCAGCCCGGCAGCCTCTAAAAAACCTTTCCCTGTCTTGACAAAAACAGATACAGGACCAATTTTATAGGGTGTTGCCAGTATATCGCCAACACTTTTTAACGAAAAGAAGTGTATCCAAATCCTGAAAAATTATTTTACGTTTACTATATTGTACCAGTATTTCTTATCCATAAAGGAGTAACGCCATGCCAATCTATGAATTTCACTGTGAGGACTGCGGCAAGAACTTTGAAAGCCTTGTGATGATTGCATCAGCTTTAGATGACGTAAGCTGCAAACACTGCAAGAGTTCAAACATCAAAAAGATGATCTCCACCACATCAAGCCAGCCGCTCAACAGCAGCTCAATCCCGGCAGGAGCACTTTCCGGCTGCTCCTCCCGATCCGGATTTTCCTGAGCATAACAGCAAAAAGGCCCGTGCGGCCTTTCACAAGCGGTCAGAGGGTGTCCCGGGATCCATCCCCACCCTCTGATTACTTCTTTTTCTCCCTGGCAAAATCAAAGACCATCTCATTGTCCTTGAGCATGCCGTGTTTCTCCCGAGCCACCTGTTCCAGGTACTCCTTATCATTCTGGAGCCGCTCGATGTCACGCTCCATCTCTTTATTCTGCTGCGCCAGGCGCTCCTGATCAGCCTTCAGGTCGGCAAGATACCTTTTCTGCTGGTGCTGATGGTATATTCCGATTCCAGGACTGAAGAAAATCAGTAACAGGGAGAAGACCACAATGACCAGAGAGATACGCAGCAGTCGTTTCTGCTGCAGTGGCGAAAGAGATGTTTTCGGTTTCTGTTTCCTGATCATTGTATTATTCTACCTGCCTGTAAGCTCATCTCCTGAAATACTACTCCACAACAGGACAACACCATGAATTCAGCCCCAGACAAAGGACTCGTTCTTGTCAGTGCCTGCCTGGTCGGCCTCTGTACGCGCTATGACGGTGCCGTAAAGGCGAACCCGTCATGCATGGAATTCCTGCAGGGAACGACATGGATACCGGTCTGCCCCGAGCAGCTTGGCGGCCTGCCGACCCCGCGCCCGGCAGCGGACATACTTTCAGGAAACGGCCATGGTGTTCTCAATGGTACCGCTTCCGTCAGGACCCGCTCGGGAGAGGATCTTTCCGCTCCATTTATCAAAGGTGCAGAACAGGTCCTGCAGATCGCCACATCCCAGAAGGTAAGCGCTGCCTGCCTGAAATCCGGAAGCCCTTCCTGTGCTGTTTCAGGCACCATTGGCGTCACTGCCGCCCTGCTCAAAGAGCAGGGTGTTACGCTCCACGAGTTCTAAGACGGCAGCACAGTCCTATTTGATGCGCATCACCCGCAGAATGACAATCCCCGCCTCATAGAGAAGATACAGGGGACCGCCCATGAGGAGCATGTTCACCACATCCGGCGTGGGAGTGAGCAGTGCTGCCAGGATGGCGATCAACAGCAGGGCATATCTTCTGTTACGCTCATAAAACCCTCTGGTCAGCATGCCCACCTTGGCCATGAAAACCATAAACATGGGCAGCTCAAAAATCACCCCGAAGGCCAGAATAAAAATGGTGGTAAAATTCACAAAACGACCAATGGAGATAACCGGCTGCAGATCAGCTGAACCAAAACCGAGGAGGAATTTAATGCCAAAAGGCAGGGTGACGAAATAACAGAACAGGGTCCCTGCATAGAAGAGCAGGCAGGTGAACATCACAAAGAAAAACAGTTGTGTCCCGTCAACGCCGAAGGGTTTCCCCATGGCACGCCACAGGACCGCCATTATCCACGGCATAATTATGTAGAGCGAGGCAAACAGGGCCAGTTTGACATGGGCCAGAAAGGGACCGGCCACTGAAAAAAAGTAGAGTTTACCGGAAAGGTGCGCCTGCACCATATGCAGCAGTTCAGGAGAGAGGAAAAATATGCCAGCAGTGGCCAGCAAAATGCTGATCCCCAGGCCGCGGACGGATCTCCTCAGTTCCATAAGAAAAATTACCAGGCTGTGTTGTCGATCTATTGCTTCCAGGGTCTCTTCTCCACTTTGTTATTATTGGCAATCCTATCGGTGAATCCACTGAACAAGATAGCAGATGCCTTTTTGAAAAGCAATTTGATAGAGGTTGCTTTCAAATTTCAGCCGTGATAGAAAACAGGGGTGTCTGTAAAACAGCTCTCTTTCAGCACTGAAGAGGCAGAGCCATTTAACCCATAAAAGAAGCTATCCACCATGCTAGAACTTCGTTTTATTAGAGAAAACCTGGATCTTGTCCGCGACAAAACCGCCCACAGAGGTATTTCCACCGACAACGTAGATGAATTTGCCTCGGTCGACCGGGAACGTCTGCAACTGCTCTCTGAAGTGGAAACCCTCAAGAATAAACGAAATGTCGCCTCAAAGGAGATAGCCCGGCTCAAGCAGGGCAGTGACGATGAGAAAAAAGAGGCCGACATCCTTATTCCGGAAATGCGAAAAGCTTCCGAAAAAATAAAAGAACTCGACCGGAAACTTGGAGAGATTCAGGACAGGCTGCAGGATCTCGTTCTCTCCATCCCCAATCTCTGCAGTGATGACGTCCCCAGGGGCCAGGATGACACTGACAATGTGGAGCTGCGGACCTGGGGCGAGAAACCGCGGTTTTCCTTTGAACCCAAACCCCATTGGGAAGTTGGCGAAGACCTGGGTATCCTTGATTTTGAACGGGCAGCCAAACTCTCCGGAGCACGCTTTGCACTCCTCAAGGGGCTCGCCTCCAAAATGGAACGGGCACTCACCAACTTCATGCTCGATCTCCACACCCAGAAACATGGCTACGAAGAGGTACTGCCTCCATTTCTTGTGAACAGCGCCTCCATGACCGCCACCGGCCAGCTGCCCAAATTTGCTGAAGACCTCTTTGCCATCAAGGACTGGGACCTCTACCTCATCCCCACGGCCGAAGTCCCGGTGACCAATATCCACCGCGACGAGACCCTGGAGGAGAGCGAACTGCCAATTAAGTTTACAGCCTATACACCTTGTTTCCGGTCCGAGGCCGGATCGTATGGGAGAGACACCAAAGGACTGATCCGGCAGCACCAGTTCGACAAGGTTGAGCTTGTCAAATTCACCACCCCCGAGACATCTGCACAGGAGCTTGAAGACCTTCTGGCCGATGCCGAAGAAGTGCTGCAGTTACTGGGCCTCCACTACCGGGTGGTCAACCTCTGCAGTGGTGATCTGGGATTTTCTTCCACCAAGACCTACGATATCGAAGTATGGCTTCCAGGTCAGAACGCCTACCGGGAGATCTCTTCCTGCTCCAACTTCCTGGATTATCAGGCAAGACGGGGCGGTATCCGCTATCGACCCACCGGAGAAAAGAAGAGCAGGCTGGTTCACACCCTGAACGGTTCAGGCCTGGCTGTGGGAAGAACTCTGCTGGCAATTCTGGAAAACTATCAGCAGGAAGACGGCAGTGTGGCCATTCCCGAGGTCTTAAAACCCTACTTTGAAAAACGTTTCTAGTTATCAGGGAGCTCAGGAGGGAGAGAGAAAGATACTCTCTTCCGGAACTGAGAGTTTCACCACCTCACCCACCAGTGGTCTGTACTGCCGATACACCGATAGGGCAAGGGCCACCTTCAGCTTCAGGCCGCAATCCACAGTGAGCAGGATCTGATCCCTGTCCTGCTCAACACACAGTACACGTCCCGTCAGCAGATTGGACCTGATCGAATCCGCTGACGGGAAACAGCGAACGCCGGCGGGATCAATGGAAAGCCTGCAGAATCCGGAGCAGTCCTCCTCCCGCCGCCTCTCCAGGCGCAGCCCGAACCGCTCATTCACTTCACAGAACCATGAACCGTCATCCTGCCGTCTCATCCTGCACCTGAAGCTGTTTTCACTCCCCCGCCGTGATAATCTTCCGTGGGCAAGGATAAGGCTGTGATCAGCCAGCTGTCTGGCCTGGGAAAGATAGTGGGTGGCCATGATGATTGAAGTCTGCTCCTCTGTATTGATTGTTTTCAGGATATCAAGGATGATCTCCTGATTCTCCTCATCAACGTTTGCCGTCGGCTCATCACAGAGCAGCACTTCGGGGGCAACGGCCAGAGCCCTTGCCAGGGCAACACGTTTTCCTTCTCCACCGGACAGCTTATGGGCATCGGCATGGAAGAAGTCCTCCATACCGACGCGGTGCAGAACCTCTGCCACCCGCCGTGCCCGC
>JAMOMO010000258.1 GCA_027067035.1 Desulfobulbaceae bacterium | reverse complement strand
GAATGCGGTCGGTCAGGGCCCGCTTAGCCGGGAAATCCAGGAGACAGATCCCGAGGATGATGGTAAGCAGCCCCTGTCCCGGCAGAAAGAGCATCAGTATTCCGGCGGTGAGGAGAAACAGACCGACACTGTAGCGCAGAAGACGGAGGAGAAAAAACATCAGCGGATGTTCATCATCTCTTCTTTTCCGGTCGTGGAAATGGAGAAAGAATTCGCTGTCAAGCCGGTTTATGAAAAGGGGGATAAGGAGGAGGCTGAGAAAAAAGGTGAAGCCGGAAATGATTCCAAGCCAGGTGACAAGAGAGCCGTAGGTATCGAGGAAAGAGTGCATGGAGGCGTTTCAGCGGGGCGGTTCCTGTGTAGTATTGGCAAGCAGCCAGAGCCGCCAGGTGTCGCTTTTCCTTCTTTCCACGAGTTTCAGCTGAGCCATGGGCAGTGCCTTGAGAAGCTCTTCCTCCATGGATGGAATGAAGCCGGAAATAATGTAGTAACGTGCCTTCCAGAAGTTTGGGTTGGCAAAAAAATCAAGGAGCAGGCCCTTGTAGAGATTGGCCACAACCAGATCAACTGCAGTGTCGGGAAGACCGTTGCGAAGATCCGCCTCCATCACTGTCATCTGCTGTTCGCAGCTGTTCAGCTGTACATTTTTCCTGGCAACTGAACAGGCAAAGGGGTTGTTGTCATAGGAACGGATCTTTTTCACACCAAGCTTTGCTGCTCCTATGGAGAGCAGACCGGTTCCGGTACCAAGATCCACCATGGTGCTGATTGTGTCGGAGGCGGAACCAAGAAGGTCGGTGAGGGTTTCCAGGCACAGCCTGGTCGACGGGTGAAATCCGGAACCGAAAATGACACTGGGGTCCAGCAGGACGGGGATGCCGCCGTCATCATCACTGAGTCGGTCTTCCTCCCAGAGCGGGGCCACAACGAGGGGAGGAACGGAGAATGTGGTGATATCAAGGCCTGCTTCCCAGTCCTGGTAGTTCAGGGTGGCCTCATAGATGATCTTTGCCTGACTGCGGTTGCTTATCTGCTCGATTAATGCCTTCTTCTCTTTATGGAAAAAGAGGATGGCAGTGTCATCTTCAATCCAGGTTCCGATGAGATCCGGATCATCAATTTCACCAAGGTCGGTGGAGTCGAAGTTATAGACGTGGAGCTGGTCGTAATGTGTATAGGGAGGTTTCAGCATGCTGTGTCCGCGGCAGGGGAGCTGTGCTCCTTATGTGTCCTGATGGCGTTTTTCGACCACCGTCCGTATGTCAATGTCCGCACCATTTGCCGCAGGATTCTCCCGTTGCAGTACCCTGCTTGTGATGCTCAGGTGTTTTGGTGCTATGTTGAGGCTGTGGGTGAAAAAGTCATTGATAATAAGACTCCGCTGCCGGGCGAGCTCAAGCAGGGTCTCGTTGCTGATCTGCACGGGGTCCGGCAGTACGGGAGTGAAATCATCAAGCTCTTTTTTGTCTATGTTTTCCTCTTTGATGGTGTTTCCCGGTTTGACGGCTGCCAGTGCCTGCTGTTTGCGTCGGTATTCGGCGCGTTTTATTGTATTGATCTTGTCCACCCGCTGGCGCTCCAGTGCTTCCTGCTCTTTTTTGAGAATCGCAACGTCGTGTTTCTTGTCAGCCATTCCCGTAATGAGAAGGCCGAGCCCCGGGTGTTCTCTGAGGAGTTCGGCATAGCGGCCAAGGATGGCTCTTGCGGAGGCGTTGAGTTTATGGGAACCGGGGGCAAAGGAGATGAAGCCCTTGTCCTGCAGGTCTTTGAATCTGCGATCAAGGAGAAGGGGGGCGTAGGAGGCCTTGATAACGGTGGTCTGAAATGCTGCAACCCCCTGTTTCAGCAGAGACTGACTGCTCAGGTCTATAGTAACCTTCATGGAGAAGCTGTTGTTTTTGTCTTGCAGAAACGCCAGGGCCATGGCGGTACTGGAGTTGCTTGAGCGGGCATGAAGGTTCTGTATACGGATATCACTTACACTGTTGAATTGTGATACTGTTTCTTTCATGTTCATTTTCAGATCAATTTCTGCCAGAACAGGGTCAACCGGGGCTGTTTCGAGTTGCCGGCTGAATGACTTCAGGGGGAAGCCGGAGAGAGTCATTCCGGCGTGG
>JAMOMO010000257.1 GCA_027067035.1 Desulfobulbaceae bacterium | reverse complement strand
CGGCTGGTGGAGTGTTTTCTTGAGCAGCCCCGGAGAGTCACTTGCATGGGGAGTGTGACATTTCATGCATCCACTTTTCACCGGATAGCCGCTGTGAGCTTTTTTAAAGCTGTCCTTGTCGGCCTGGTGGCATGAGAGACACTGGGTATCCGGGGCCATGGTGAGAAGACTGCTGTTGTCTGACTTGTGAGGGTCGTGGCATGTCTTACATCCATTCTCCAGAGGGGCATGGATGAATTTCTTTGTAAACCCAGACTCTTCATGGCAGCTGAAGCATGTTGCTTCAGGTGATTTCTTAAGGAGATTCGGATAGGTGGAGTTATGGGGCGAGTGGCAGAGGTTGCACTCACCGTTGGCCACCGGGGTGTGTACGGATGTCTGCTGTGCAGCGGGAGCTATTTCCTGATGGCAGGAGTAGCAGAGCTCAGGTTGCGTCTGCCGCAAGAAAAGTCCGCCTATTAGTCCGTGTGGAAGGTGGCATTTGTCACACCGGTCCTGCTTGACAGGTTCATGGACAAAACCCTGTTTCAGGCTTTTCCCCATTTCAGGGTGACAGTCGAGACAGCCCTGAGCTGTCTTTCTGCCGGACTGTTTGTCTCCCTGAATACAGGAAAAAAGCAGGGCGGCAATGACCATGAGACCGAAAGAATAAAAAACCTTTCTGATATTAATTCTTTTCATTCAGCTGCTCCAACTCTTCTTTTAATTTCTGCCATACGGAATTGTCAATTTCTATGGTGTACTGCTCCTTGAGTTTGTTAATGTACTCCTGGCGCAGCTTTTTGAATTTAGCAGCTTTCAGCTGTGTTCTGATTGATTCTCTTACCTCTGCCAGAGGTTTGATCTGTGCGGGTCTGCGTTCGATGAGCTGGACCATGGTGACATGGCCGTCAACAGTGAAGACTTCACTGACCTCATCCACCGTTAATTTGTCGAGAACTTCTTTTACCTTCGGGTTGATGTGATCCACGGGAAGGTCCCGGACCGGTATGTCGTGTCCGGTAGCTTTCCTGGCAAGGAGTCTGAAGTCTCCACCAAGGGCTACTTCGAGCCAGAGTGAGTTCAGGCCTGCTGTGGATCCTTCAACTATTACCATCCGGATTACCTCTGGCTGAGTAAAGAGAGCAGCGTTTTTCTCGTAATACTCTTTGATCTCCTCGTCGGTCACAGTTGCATTGGTGGTGAAGAGTTTGTGTTCCAGTATCTTCACCATTTGATGCTGGCAGTAAAACTTGTAGACTGCTTCAAAGGGAGGTTTCTTTTCATAGCCTCTGGCAAGGCCCTCCCAGGAAGTTAATGTCTGATCTATTATACCATTCACAACCCTGTTTTTGAATTGAAAACTTGTGTCTTGCTGGAAACCGTTATTCCTTCTGAAGCGGTGCAGTTGTTTAAGTTTTACGGCAACGATCTTTTCTGAAATATCCCCGTTGCTTGTGGTGATGATGGGTTCATCGGAGATTTCTTCAATCGGCAGACTGATATCCAGCTCCTTCAGACGTTCACTGTTAATGGTCACCTTATATTTTTCACGAAGTCTTTTGAGCAGCTCGATGGTGAGCCTGGTCTCTTCGTCTTTCCAGATCGCTTTGAAGACATAATCCCTTACGGAGTTCAGGTCATCAAGGTTCCCCTCAAGTTTGTCCTGGAGGCGGAGTACGACAAAATTATTTTTCCAGGGAGTCGGAGGGCTCATGGTGCCTTTTTTCAACTCATTGATGATGGGGATCCATCCCGGGTTTATAGTCAGCGGACGATACCATTCTGTCCTCTCCGTGTAAAAGCCTCCCACTGACTTGGCTTTTTCTGTGAATTCTGTGGCGTCAAGGGGAAGAGAGCCCAGTTTATCGATGAACTTCTGTGCATCAGTTTCATCTTTGAAAAAATAAATGCTGAGCTGATACTGAGGGGCATAATCCTTCAGGTAGCGCTGCCAGAGATCTTCATCGCTGATCTTGATTTTCAGGTCAACCTCTTCTGCTTTGAGGAGCATGAGAGTTCGTGCTTTTAAGAATGTCAGTGCCTTCTGGTGATAGGCCGGATCTTCATAGAGCCGCATCTTTTCAGCCTCCTTGAACAGAAGGCTCCATTCAATATAGGTGTTCGGGGTCTCCGGAAACTGCATGCC
>JAMOMO010000256.1 GCA_027067035.1 Desulfobulbaceae bacterium | reverse complement strand
CATGTGAACACCGGAGGTGAGTGACAGGGGCAGCAGGAGTATCTCCGCCCCGGGCAGATTTCGGCGGAAAAGAGCTGCAACATCTTCTGAGAGCCATTGTTTATTGTCTGTGTACTGCAGGAGCAGAAGAGGATCCGTTGCACCATCAAGCTTTTCAAAAACATATTCCAGCTGGGCTTCGCGGCTGCGGAGTACGGCCATCCTGCGCACACCTTCCGCCATGGGACTGATAACCGGCTTCATGTGGAAGATATCTGCAAAAAGCCCCCTGGTCCGTGAAACCCTGCCGCCGGCCACAAGGTATTTCATCTCATTGATAAAGACATACTCTTTGGCAGCATCAACGAGTCTGCTCACATATGACAAAAGATCCGCCATGGAGGCCCCGGTTGCCGCCAGACGGGCAGCAAGGAGTGCAATAAGTGCCAGGCGCCCCGAAGCTGCTCCGCTGTCAACAACTTCCATGTTTCCGGCCGCATCATGCCCTTTTTTCCAGGCCAGAGCTGTTGCATAATTCCCGGTAAAGGCTGATCCCGTGGCAATGTACAGGACATTGTTGTGCTGGCTGCAGGCCGCCTGGTAGTGAAGGTGCCGTTCTTCATTGGATGCCTGGGCCGTGGTGACCTTCTGCCCCTTTCTCATCAGGGCATACAGTTCACCCGGAGCAAAGAGACTCTCCGGAACCGCCTGCCCCGAGGTCAGGATATAACTGTCCAGCAGAATCAGCCCATGGCTGCGTGCAAGCGCCAGAGGGATGGAGGCAGCCGCATCGGTCATGATGCGCACACGATTACTGCAGAACCTGCTCTCCTCTCTGATCCGCGCCATGGAATCCATGCACTCATCCGTCCAGTCCTGAACCTTTCCAAACCGTGCCAGATTCTGACGCAGATCTGCGGGATCTTCGGTATGCAGATGTACCTTCAGCCCTGACGGGGAGCTGCTGATCACGGCACTGCTGCCAAGGGCCCCGATCTGCTCGGGTAAATCGTCCCCCCCATCATCGGTGGCAAGGGTGAACTCCACACAATGATCATCCTTTTCCAGAGAGACAAAGGAGTCAGCCACGGAAAGCATCCCGGAAAACAGCTCCGGCAGTGGCGCAGGGCTCTCCTGTCCGCCGCTGAGCTTCCTGAAGAAACCATCAAAGAACAGAAACATCCCCAGAGCCCCCGCATCCACAACGCCTGCGGCCTCAAGCTGTGGAAGGCTGCTGCGGCTGCCGGCAACCACCCGCTGCAGATGCTCCCGGATGTCCTGATGCTTCGGCAATTCCGGATCACTCTCAGCAAGCAGTCGGCAAAGCCCGTCAAAGACATCCAGCATGGTGCCGGAACGAGGCCTGGAAATGGCACGAAAGGCCCTGTCACGACCCGTTGCCGCCTGCCCGGAAAGCGAAACGCCCTGACGGAGGAACTCACAGAAAAACGCCACTGCGATGTTCCCGGAATTCCCGTGCCCGCAAGCCTTCATCTGCTGCAGAGGCGCATCACTGGAAAGATCACAGTCCCGGAGCGGGGCCAGGCTCACCCGCAGATTCATGCCGGTATCGCCATCGGGCACAGGATAGACATTTATGGTATCCAGGAGATCCGCCCAGGCGCTGAGATTTTCGTATCCGGCCCGTGCGCAGCAGGACAGGGTATGAGGGGAATAGTCAGTTTTCATGCATCAGGATAAACGCCCGCCAAGGAGTGCAATAACAGCAGCCCTGTCATACTTGCCGTTTGCGGCAACGGGAATCTCATTCACCACGAGAATCCGCTTTGGCCGGGCAGATGGTTCCAGTGTTTCCGCCAGTGCGGAGCGTAAAAGATCCGGTTCAAGGGCTTCCCCCCGAACCAGCGCGGCAATACGGCTCCCCCTGCCCCGTCCATCTTCAAGGGCAAGCACCACACACTCTTTGACCCCAGGCTGCTGATAAACAGCGGCACGCACCTCATCAAGATCCACCCGTTCTCCGCCAACCTTTGTCACTGAATCCGCCCGGCCATGGAGTGAGAAAGCTGCCTCCCCCTGCTGCTCCACCAGGTCCCCGGACAGAAAGAACCCCTCCTCGTCCCGTGGCAGATCCGGTGAGAGAAAGGGAGATTTCACCAAGAGCCGCCTCTCCGCTATCTTCCAGGAGACAGGAGGAAGCGGAGTGAAAAAGCTTTCACCGTCTGCCCTGTTTCTCGCAGCCAGCCCTCCCGTTTCCGTGGAGCCATAGACTTCAACTATTCCCACAGCATTAGTTTCACAGAACAGCTCATTATCTTTCTGTTCAAGCATCCCGGCAGAGGAAAAGGCAAGGCGAAGTGTGGAATGAAGCCGCCGCTCCCGTATTATCCGGTAGTGGGCAGGGACAGTGACCAGCACCGTTGCAGCATGCTCTTTGACGCAGTCTGCAATCTCTGCGGGAAATGACGGGGTCTCAGCTGCCACCGGTACTGCGGCCAGCAGTGGTATCACCACGGAAAAAAGCAGGCCGTAGATGTGGCAGGGGGTAACTGTGGCCACGATGCAATCGCCTCTGCCCAGACCGTACTGATCGGCCATAAAACGCGCCTCGCCAAAGATGTTTGCAGCTGTTTTGGACCAGACCCTGGGTGTGCCGGTGGAACCACCGGTGAACAGCAGCAGCAGTTCGGCATCCGGATCCAGATCCGGTACGGGGAGCCCTGCCCCGGCAGATATGGAGCCGGTGAACAGGAGCTCTGTTGTATCAGGAAAATCCCGTGCCACATCTGTCACTGCAACGTTAAAGCCCGTTACTTCCTGCATCTGCAGAAGGGCAGCCTGTGAAAAACTGTGCGGCAGAACAAGCTTCACTCCGCTGGCAAGAGCCGCCAGCAGGGCTGCTGCAATGACTTCTCTTTTTTCTGCGGCAAGACAGATGGGAATATCCTTTTCTTCAACTTCCACAAAACAGGCATGGAGTGCTCCTGCCAGGGCGTAGAGCTCGGCAAAGTCTGTTCCGCCGCTGATAAATTCCTGTGAAGCATCGTGTGGCCCCTCAAGAAGGGCTGACAGAAAGGCCTTCATCTCAGCTCAGATCCCTGCCAAATGCCTGGCTTGCCAGATCACGGTTACGGCTGCTGAAGGTTCCGTCCGCCATCTCTTTGCTCACCACCTGTTTAAAGAGTTTAAACATCTTCAACTCCTGGGACTCATCCTGATAAAAGGAACTCCAGGCATGATCCAGCAGTTCCTGAAGACGTTCGGGACTCATCTGTTTCGGCTGATAGACTACCTTATCTGCGGAAAAGTCATTCCAGTCTCTGGAGAGTATGCGCCCCTGCTCATCAAGCTCACGGTAGGCTTTGGTGTGGGGAAACGGGGTGAGCACCGTGAATTCTGCAAGATCAAGTTCAATATCAAGAAGAAAGTCTATCAGCTCCTTGATAAAATCCTCGCTGTGACTGTCAAGACCCAGGAGAATGGTACCCTCAACACCAATGCCGTGATCATGGTAACGCTTGATGCGCTCCCTGATATAGTCTGAGGTATCAAACACTGCCTGATACACATACCAGGCACCGGCCTGAGCAGCCAGGTCCAGAATTTCGGGTTTATCTTCTATGGGATGGGAACACCACTTCTTTTTTAAGGGGATCATCTCCCGAAACAGGTCCTTCTCCCACTGGCTGTCCTGGGCCAGGGAGTTATCCACAATGAACATGCGGTTGTTGTCGATGCCCGCCATTTCGGCCACCGCCTGATCAACGGGACGCGGCCGGAAATCCCTGCCGCCCAGGTAGGAGACGGCACAGGGATAGCAGTTAAAACGGCAGCCCCTGGAGGCATGCACCAGATCCACCATCTGCACCCCTTTGTAATTATAGAGCTCTCTGTTTAAGATGTCTCTCCGGGCCGGGCCGACGAGTGCGATATCGGGCCGATTATCCATATAATCATAGCAGGGTTTCAGCTCCCCCTTTCTGAAATCATCGAGCACCTGCTCCATACGGCTCTCCGCCTCGCCGAGAAACACCGAATCAGCATGGAGCATGGTCTCTTCGGCATGAAGCATGGTGGCAATGCCGCCAAAGATCACCTTCACACCTTTTTTACGAAATATATCAGCAATCTCCCAGCCCCGTTTCACCTGTACGGTGAGCATCATGGAGATCCCCACCATATCCACCTGCTCATCAAAATCTATCTCTTCGAGATTCTCGTCGGTGAAATCAATGTCCACATAATCGGGGAGCGCCGCAGCAAAGACCACAGGTCCATGGGGTGGCAGGTGGAACTCGGTCTGACGAAACAACTTGGCCCATCTGGGATAAATCAGCTTGAATTTCATATCTGTTCTTCTGTTGTTATTCTTCTGTTTTTTCGGCACTGATAAGTGTCATATTCAACGTATAGCCCTGTATACCGGGAGTCTTCAGATAAATCTTCTGCGGAAACAGTCCGGTGGCAGTTTTCCTGAAATCAGTCATTTCAAAGGAGAGCGTCTCCGTGGATGCCCTGTCGTAGATATGGACCACGGCTCCGGAATCCGCTGTGGGAACGATATCGACAGAAGTCCCGTCAGCTGCTCCATACCTGCAGCCCAGCCCCTCATTTCCGAGAAGCCCCGCAACAGGCGCTGCAGCTGGCCTTACAAAGAGCATCTGCACATCACGCATCAGCCCCCTGGCAAACTCCATATTATCAAAGGGCGGCAGAGCACGCATCACCTGCAACTTGCCCGCAGGATCGCGCTCGGCCTCGAAAAGCACAAAACCTTCAACGCTCATAAGTCCGGTACGGAGCGTATTTTCATCAAGAATCGTCACCCCGATGACAGTGGCACCGTGACCTGATGCCATGCTGAACGTGATGGAATGGACCAGCTGCCAGTTACCGGAGACAAATATTTCGTCACATTTCTGCAGAATCTCTTCCCTCTGCTCTGCACTGATCCCGGCTTTCTGCAGCTCCGGAAGCAGCAGTGCCTCTCTGCCGGCACAGGCAGAGAGCAGCAGCAGAACAAGGAGAGAGAGCAGCTTCATGGCGCCCTGAACACCGCAGGAGCTATCGCTTCATTGAGCAGCCCGCCACTAAAAACCATGCGGGTAAAGGAATCAGGTCCTTCATAAAGTGTCACAGACTCCATAAGACCGGATCGACCCAGCAGTTTCAGTTCTATACGGCTGATAATATCTGCCAGCGCCTGATCACGGGGACGCAGAACAATGATCCCGTCCCGTTCAGGCTCTGCCACAAAGGTTGCGGTATCACTGATCTCACCATCGAGCCAGCCGGTGATCTCCTGCAGCACAATCTGCATGGAATCCACCCCCATGCCCCCTTCTTCAACAAACTTTCCGTCCTGACTGACAAATTTTCTGGTTTGCCCATCATCCATCAGCAGCACCGTATGCACCGGCGTAAAATATTCCCAGCGCAGTGAGGCCGGTGCCGCGAAGACAAAACGGCCCGTTGAGATAATGGGACGGGCCAGGATCGGCAGATGCTTTTCCTGAACAAAATCCGCCTGCACGGAACTGACGCGAACAGGCTGCCGCCCGCTCTCCTGTGCCTGCAGCAGCACAGGTGCAAATCCAAGAACAACAGAAACGATGAGGGTAACCAGTTTTGCTGCCATCAGCACATTCCGCCATTTACGGAGAGTATCTGTCCGGTGACATAGGAGGCATCTTCTGAACAGAGAAAGGCCACAACCTTTGCCACCTCTTCGGGACGCCCTATGCGGGCCATGGGAATCAGCGTTTTGATATGATCTTTTGGAGCATCGGCGATCATATCCGTTTCAATAAGCCCGGGCGCCACCACGTTCACCCGGATTCCAAGCCGGGCAACCTCTGCCGCCACAACTCTGCTGGCCGCATTCAGTCCCGCCTTTGCAGCTGCATAATTGGCCTGTCCCCGATTGGGCAGCAGTGATGACGCAGACGATATGGAGACCACGGAACCGCTTCTGGCCCGCACCATCCGCTCGATCACCGGACGGGTCATGTTGTAGAAACCGTTGAGACTGGTATCCACAACCGCCTGCCAGTTTTCCTTTTCCATCATCATAAAAAGACCGTCTTTGATGATACCCGCATTATTAACAAGAATATCTATGCGACCCAGCCGCTCCGTGATATCAGCAATCACCTCTTCAGTCTGTGCGGCATCACGGACATCGAAGGGATAGATTTCACCACTTCCGCCCGCCGCTTCAATCAGTGCCAGACTCTCTTTGGCCCCGTCTTTATCGGAGAGATAGTTGATCACGGTGTAACAGCCCATTCGGGAAAGTTCCAGGGCAATGGCCCGACCGATCCCCCTGGCAGCCCCTGTTATTATGGCAAGCTTTTTTTCATGTTCTTCTGTCATCATATTTCACTCATGCCTGATAGAGTTGTAACGTTATTTCAGCTGCCAGAGAGCCATCCACATGAAGCACAGCCGACACCTCCCGCAGCTTGTCAAAGAGATGCCTGTTCTCTGAACGGGTCTCCACCGTGGCCCCGAAGGGTACACTATCCACATAAAATCTGGCCCGTTTCACTCCCACCAGCCAGCCCATGGAACTGGAATCTTTTCCCTGATCACGCAGCCGTGTAATACCATTGCACACCCCTGCCGTCTGGGCCGCAAGCTCGATGAGAACCAAGGCCTCCAGCCCCCTGTCACCGGCGAGCGGGAACGAATCGTCAACCACGGAGCGGGTAATGGCGTAATCATCACCCACCTCCAGAACCTCTCCAATCAGAAGCATACTGCCGCGATGGGGCAAAATATCTTCAAGGCTATGGCCGGACAGCTTATCAGTCATGGACACAGGCATCCTCTCACCCGTAAAAAGTATTCAATTCACCAAAAATCCGACAGAAATCACCTGAGCACAAGGCATACCAGGCCTTCAGCCAGTCCCTGAAACCGTGATGAGAAATCGGCAAGGCGACTGGGACATGATACTTTTATCACTTTTTCGGCAATATGCAGTGTCTCATGTGACCGGATTCATACGGAGTTCAAAAATGTTCAGGAATATATCCCATCTGTTTTCTTCTGCTGTAAATACACCAATCCGCCACAAGTCTCAACAAGAGCTTTGCTTCTCTTGCGTCTCCCGCCAGAAGTGATGCCTGTCAGAGCAGGATGCGGCATCAGCCGGTAGCGTACCGGAGAACTGTCCTCTTCAGGAAATCCAGCCCTTCCGGTTGAGCCGGAAGGGCTGAAAAAGAAAAAAATAGCATGAAATGTTACTTTTAGATATACTCCCAGCGACAAAAAGCATTCACTGAAATATAGCCGGTGAATTTAAATATACTCTGACAAAGACTCTGGAAAATCATGGATAAGCTGATTCAAGACCTGAAAGAAAGACTGATAGAGATCCTCAACCTCAGCGATGTTAGCCCCGATGAGATCGATGAAAATGCCCAGCTTGTCGGTGGTGATCTCGGCATCGACTCCATAGATGTGCTGGAGATGGTGGTCATGGTTGAAAAAGACTATGGAGTGGTTATCAACAACAAGGAAATCGGGGAAAAGGTATTCTCCACCCTCAGCGCACTCGCCGATTATATCCATAAAAACTCGCCCAAAGCAGCCTCTTGAGCCTCCAGAAAAAAGTCTATATTGCCGGTATCGGGCTCATCAGCCCACTTGGCTGCGGTCTTCAGGAAACAGAGAGCTCTCTGCAAAAAAACAGCTCTTTCATTTCACCGCTGGATCCCTCCGTCTTCCAGACCAGACAGCCTCCCCCGCTGCCAGTGGGGCAGGTACGGCAGCTCCAGGAGACAGACACCCTCCCCCGAACCCATAATCTTGCCATCCAGGCGGCACATCAGGCCATGGAAGGTTTTTCTTTTGCACCTGACGCAGTGATCATCGGGACAACCACCGGCGGCATCCTCAGCACGGAAGAACTGCTGAATGCCGGGGTCAAAGACCCGGCACAATACCGCTACCATGGCCTGCAGACGGTTGCGGAAGAGACGGCAAAGAGTCTGCAGTGCCAGGGAGCGGCACTCACCGTATCCACCGCATGCTCTTCGGGAACCGTGGCCATCAGCATGGCCCTGAAGATGCTGCAGTCCGGTGAGGCCGAATACATACTTGCCGGTGGAGTTGACTCCCTCTGCAGACTGAGCTATTACGGCTTCCACTCCCTGCAGCTTGTGGATCTCAAGGGAAGCCGTCCCCTGGATAAAGAGAGACAGGGCATGTCAGTGGCAGAGGGGGCTTCACTGCTGCTGCTCACCACAGTGCAGACGGATCGCTCCCTGGCAAGAATCCTCGGCTGCGGCCTCTCCTGTGACGCCCACCATGCAGCTGCCCCGCACCCCGAGGGCAGAGGAGCTGCAGAAGCCATGCAGAAGGCCATGGAGAATGGAAAAATCCGGTCTGCAGACGTTGATTACATCAACCTGCACGGTACCGGTACCCCGGACAACGACCTTGCTGAATCCAGGGCAATCAGAAGTCTCTTTCCTGAACCGCCGCCACTCTCATCGGTGAAAGGTGCCACAGGGCACAGCCTGGCAGCGTCAGGTGCCGTTGAGGCGGCAATTGCCACAATCTGCATCCGGGAGAACTTCATTCCGGCCAATACCGGCTGCCACACCGTTGATCCGGAATGCGGTGTGAATCCCGTTCTCCAGCCAAGGCAGTCTCCGCTTACGACGGTTCTCTCCAACTCCTTTGGCTTTGGCGGTAACAATGCCTGCCTGCTCATCGCAGACACCAGTCACCCGGCTCCTCCCGAGGAGTCTCCCCCCTCACTCCCCCTCACCATCCTCGGCAAGGCATGCATCACCGGTGCCGGGCACACAGAGGAGAGTATGGAGAGATTTTCCCGACTCGAGGGCATCGCCGGAGTGCTCGACGGAAAAGCCCTTGTCCGAACACTCCCCGCCCGGGCAGTCCGCCGTCTCGGCCGCTTCTCGAAGATGGCTCTGGCCATTGCCGATGCGGCCCTTCAGGATTCGGGATGCAGTGAACCACCCGACTCTGTATTCATGGGAACCGGCTGGGGTGCCCTGACCGAAACCTTTAATTTTCTTGACAAACTCCGGGAAAGCAACGAAAAGTTCCCAAGTCCAATCGACTTTGTGGGCTCTGTCCACAACAGTGCCGCCGGCCAGACAGCCATCATGCACAGTGCCACCGGCAGCAATATCACCAGCAGCGGCGGTAACTACAGCTTTGAAGAGGCCGTCCTGGCCGCAGACACCTTTCTGGAGAACAGATCGCCTGGAGCCTTTCTCCTGGCTGCAGATGAGGCACATCCGGAACTTTCCCGCCTCTTTGACCCGTCAGTGACTGCGGAAACCACCCCGGCTGACGGTGGCGGGGGCTTTTATGTCAGCCGAAAAGCCGTGGCCGACACAATCGCTCTCCGGCTCCGTTTTTTCCGCAGGGCACACCAGGGCTCAACGGCCAGGCTTGCTGAAGCGGTGGCAGAAAACGGGGAAAACAATAAACAATGCACCATGATACTGGCAGGAATTCCGGCAGATGAAGCCGCTGTCGGGGAAAAACAGCTGGATGATTTCATGCAGTTGACTGGTCTTGACGTTCCGGTGATTCACTACAGAAAATTCACCGGTGAATTCACCTCCGCATCAGCCGTAGCTGCAGTTATGGCTGTCCATCTGCTGGAGGAAGGTGTGGTCAGTGCCAGCAGCAGAATTCTGGTACTGGGCTTTGGCCGCTCCCTGACTGCAATGGAATTTTTCCGGCAATGAAAATCCTGCTCATCTCACCCAACACCCTCACCGTTCCCTATCCGGTCTACCCCATCGGTCTGGACTATGTCGCAGGCGCCCTTACTGAGCACCATGAGGTGGAGATTGCAGACTTAAATATTCTGGAGCGCAACGCACTGGAGCAGCTCCTGGAAAATTTCTCACCGGAACTGATCGGTATATCCATCAGAAATATAGACAATACCGAGGCCGGTAACCCACTTTACTTTATCAGTGAGCATAAAAAACTGGTGGACTGGCTGCGAAGCAGAAGCCGGGCCCCCATTGTCGGAGGGGGAGCCGGTTTTACCATACTGCCTGAAGAGATCTTCACAGCCCTCGGTCTTGATTACGGCATAGTGGGAGAAGGGGAACGATTTAATCAGCTGGCCGATGCCCTCCAGAACAGGCGCCCGCCCGCAGATATTCCCGGCCTGATCTCCTCTGAAACACAAGCCAGCCCGCCACAGCCATGGACCGGAAGCCAGCAGAGGCAGACGCAGGAAAACG